>DASUME010000500.1:0-18459 GCA_036277895.1 Polyangiales bacterium | reverse complement strand
CGATCTCGGTGCAGCCGTAGATCACGTACAGCTCGGCGGCGGGGAACACGCGCTGCATCTCGTCGAGCACCTCGGGCGACACGAGGTCACCGCCCGACGACGCGTGGCGTATGTTGGGAAAGACGTGGCGCACGTGCCGGAACAGGTTGGAGAGCAAGCTCGGTCCGGCGTGCAGCACGGTCACCTGCGCCAGCTGCGTCGACAGGCGCCTGGGATCGAGCACGTCGTCGCGGTCGAGCAGCACCAGCTCGCCGCCGACGAGCAACGGCGAGAGCAGCTCGAAGAAGCTGATGCTGAACGTGTAGCGCGCGAGCGAGCAGAACACGTCGCTGGCCACGAAGCCGAAGCGCTCGCGCGCGACCTTCAGGTAGTGCGCGAGGTTGCGCTGGCTGGCGAGCACACCCTTGGCGCGCCCGGTGGTGCCCGAGGTGTAGAGCACGTACGCGCCCTGCTCGAGCGCGATCGTGGGCAACGGCAGCGGGCGATCCGCATCGCGCACGCAGGCGTCGAAGTCGCGGTCGAGCAACAGCCGCGGCAACGCGTCCGGCAACGCGCCGATGCCTCCGTGGCTCAGCGCGAGCTGCGGCTGCACCTCCGCGACCAGCGCCTCGACCAGCGCCGCCGGATAGCGCGGGTCGAGCGGCACGTAGAGCACGCCCGCCTTCAAGCAGGCCAACATGGCGACCAACACATCGAACGAGGGCGTCAGGCACACCACGGCCGTCTTCGCATCGGCCTCGAGCAAGTAGCGCGCGAGCTGGTCCGAGCGCTCGTCGAGCTCGCCGTAGCTCATCGCATGGTTGCGGTACGAGAGCGCATTGGAACGGGCGTGCTCGCGCGCGATGCGGCGGAAGCGCTGCGCCACCGGCTCGTCCGCCTCGCGGGCGTAGGGCCCCTGGCTGTACTCCTCGATCGCGCGCGCGTCGCCGTAGGAGAGCAGGCTGCGCTCGCGCAGCGGAGCATCGCCGTCGGCGTCGAGCGCGAGCGCGAACGCCTCGATCCAGCGCTCGACCGTGCGCGCGCGGAAGGCGCCGTAGTCGTACGCCACCATCAGTGCGAGCCCACGCGGTTGCTCGTGGAAGATGAAGTGCACGTCGTGCGCGTTGGGCAGGTCCGCGAGCGACAGCTGCGCGGTCTGGCCGAGCAGCGTGATCGCGACGTTGCTGCGGCGCTCGTGGCAGAGCTCGCGTTTGCGCTCGACGCGCAGCGTGGGCAGCACCGCGAGCTCGTTCGCCAGCAGGTCACACAGCTCGGCGAACGAGCTGCCCGGCTCGAGCTCGAGCTGCACGCGCCCGGCGCGCGCCGGCCCCGCGTGCAGGGCCACGTCGACGGCCAGCGTGCTCTGCTGCGTGTAGCGGCCGAGCAGCGCGAACACGCCCGCGACCAGGCGCGCGCAACCTGCACCGTCGAGCCGCTCTCCGGGGAGATCACAGCCCGCGGCGTAGGCGAAGGCGCGAGGCGCATGGTGCAGGCGGTCGCGGGGCAGTTGGACGTGCGCGAGATCGGCGATCTCCAGCGACGTGTTACGCGCGGGCGGGACGGCAGCGAGGGCGGTGGCGGGCATCGCCGGACCCGATTGCAACCGGGAGGCCACGCGATGGCGCGCAGGTCGTTACGAAATCACGTGCGAAATTTCGTCGCGCGCACGGGCACGACCGGGCACGTGCCCATCACGGCGGGACCGGGCGCAGCTTGAGGTTCACCGTCGTCACGCCGGGCACCAGCTCCAGCTCGGCGTCGTGCGGAAAATAGCCCGGCGCCTCGACCGTGATGCGGTGCTTGCCCGGCTTCACCGAGGCGGGGCGCATCGCCAGCACGCGCGCGGCCCCCGCGAAGCGCTCGTCGATCTGCACGGCCGCGGTGGGTGGCTCCACGATCGTACGCAGCTCCGCCGGCCGCGAGCGAGGGAGCTGGGCGCCGGCACAGCCGCAGAGCAGAAACAACGCGAGGAGCTTGGCCATCGTGCGGCGTTGTAGCACCACGCGATCGGAGGCGTGATCATTCGCGGGCGCGGTACGCCTCGGGCACCACGAACACTTCGTCCGCGCGCGCGTAGCCGCCGTCCGGCACGTCCTCGATCAACACCATCGTGTGTGCGCGCGCCGCCTCGCCGAAGTACTCGACGAGCATCGCGGTGGTGCGGTGCACGAGCTCTTCCTTCTGCTTCTTGCTGAGCGCCGCCTGAGGCAGCTTGAAGTTTGCGAACGGCATCACACCACCCCGCCGTTGGCGCGCAGCGTCTGGCCGCTGATCCAGCCGCCGTCCGGGCTCGCGAGGAAGGCGACCACGGAGGCGATGTCCTCGGGCTGTCCGAGCCGCCCGAACGGGTTCATGCCGGCGATCGACTTCAGCTGCGCTTCGTTCTTGCCGTCGAGGAACAGGTCGGTCTCGACCGGCCCGGGCGCCACCGCGTTCACGGTGATGCCGCGCTTGCCGAGCTCCTTCGCGAGCACGTGGGTCAGCGCCTCGACGCCCGCCTTGGTCGCGGCGTACACGCCGTAGGTCGGCTGGTAGAGGCCGACGACACTGGATGAGAAGCTGACGATGCGGCCGCCGTCGCGCAGCCGCCGTGCGCCCTCGCGCATGCCGCGGAAGACGCCGCCGAGGTTGAGCGCCAGCTGACGCTCGAAGTCGGCGTCACTGACCTCGTCGAGCGGCGCGAGCTGCATGACGCCGGCGTTGTTGACCAGCACGTCGACGCCGCCGAAGGTTTGCTCGGTCGCGTCGAACAGCGCCTCGATGGCGTCGGCGGCCGCGATGTCCGCTCGCACGGCGATCGCTCGTCCTCCCGAATGTTCGATCGCCTGCACCACCGCCTCGGCGCCAGCGCGGTCCCGCGCGTAGTTTACGGTCACCGCGAAGCCGTCGTGGGCGAGCCGTCGTGCGATGGCGGCACCGATGCCGCGGGAGCCGCCGGTCACGATGGCGGCGCGCTCTGTTTGGGTGTTGTTCATGTCCAGATCGTGCGCCCGGGCTCTGTGCCGAACAATCAGGCAAGACTCGGCTTCATAATTCGGTTATCTCGAACACTGTGGACCGACTGGAGCAAATGCGGCTCTTCGTGCGCGTGGTGGAGCGCGGCAGCTTCGCGGCGTCCGCCAGCGACCTTGGGCTCTCGCGCTCCACGGCCACCGAGGCGCTGAAGGGCCTGGAGAGGGCGCTGGGCGCACGGCTGCTCGAGCGCACCACGCGCCACGTCGCGCCCACACCGGATGGCCAGGACTACTACCGACGCTGCCTTTCGATCCTGGCCGAGGTCGACGAAGCGGAGGGAGCGCTCAAGGATGCGCAGCCGCGCGGCGTCTTGCGCGTGGATGCCGTCGGCCTGATCACGCGCACGTTCTTGCTGCCTCGGCTTCACGAGTTCCTCGATCGCTACCCGCTGATCGAGCTGCACCTCGGGCAGAGCGACCGCCTGGTGGACCTGGTGCGCGAGGGAGTGGACGTGGTGATCCGTGCGGGCGAGCCGGCGAGCAGCGGGCTGATCCTGCGCCGGCTCGCGCTGATCGAAGAGATCACGGTCGCCAGCCCCGCGTACCTCGCGAAGCACGGCGTTCCGCAGACGCCCGACGCGCTCGCGCAGCACACGATGATCGGCTTCGTCTCGTCGCGCACCGGCGAGGTGATGCCGCTCGAGCTCACCGTCGACGGGCAAGTTCGGTCGATCCCGGTGCGCGCGCGCATCACCGTCGACAACTCGGACACGATGGCCGAGCTCGCGCGCCTGGGCTGGGGCCTCGTGCAGGCGCCCCGCTATCGCTTCGCACGCGACCTCGCAGAAGGAACGCTGGTGCACGTGCTGCCAGACTTCCCACTCCCGCCGCTCCCCCTGAGCGCGCTCTACGCGCAGAACCGCCAGGTCTCCCGCCGCGTGCGCGTGTTCCTCGACTGGCTGTCCGAGCTCTTCGCCAGCGGAGAGATCTAACGTGCCTCGCGTGAGCACAGAAAGACTCGCGGGTACTCCGCCGTTAGGGGTGAACCGCCCTTGAGACGGTTCGCGAGCGGGCGACAGGGTCCACACGTCGGAACAGTTCCTACGACGAGAGGCACCATGTACGAGATCACAGAGCTTCCCTCGGCCACCCCCGTGTCCAGCGCAGGTCGCTTGTTCTTCTGCATGTACTACCTGAACACCGCCACCGACGCGGACGCGTCGTTCCAGCGCGCAGCGAAGACGTGGATCAGGGAGACCAAGACGCAGTTCAGCTTTCGTGAGGGCGTCGACATTTTCCTGGAGCAGTCGGTGACCACGGAAAAGCAGTTCAAGAGCGCGTGGAATGGAATCGCTCAACAAGCGTCGTACAACGGCATGAAGGTCTCCGTTGGCCAGCTGCTCACGCACGCAACCAAAGACGCCACAGGTCAAGACGGTCTGGAATTCAAGCCGGTTGCTGGCGATGGAACGCTCACGCAGACCGACATCGCCGGGCTCGCCAAGATGCCGTGGAGCAGCGACGGCGCGCTGATCCTCGCTGGCTGCAACACGGGCCTCACGGGCGATGGCCGCACCTGGACGCCGGCCGGTGAGTTTGCGAAGGGCCAGAAGGTGCGCACGCTCGGGCAGGCAGGCTACGCGTACTTCAGCAAGGTCTGGTCGTCCTACACGACGCAGGCCAAGACCGATCCGAACATCGCGTTGTGGGCATACAAGCGCGGAAAGAACGCCACCGTCGGCGACGGCTCGCGCCTGAAAGGAGTGCTCGTGCAGCCATGACGCGCGTATGGGTGGCGGTTTGCGCTCTGTTCAACCTCGGCGTGTGTGCCGGGATCGGGTGGCGCGTGCTGGCGGTCCCGGAGAATCACTGGGGGCTCGACCATCGCTGGCTGATCCCGTGGTTCGCGCTGCAGTTGCTGCTCAGCGTGGTGCCGCGTGCGCCGCTGAGTAACGCAGCGCGAGGACTGCTCGGCGTGTCCAGCGCGCTCGCGCTCGTGTTCGTGGTGTTCGTGACCCAGCGGAACGGGCTCGTTCCTTACGAGCTCTGGATCCAGCGTGGTATGCCTGCCAAGTGGCAGAGCTGAGCACGATCTTGTTTTTGCCCGGCGCGGGCGGCAGCGCGCATTTCTGGACGCCGGTGGCGGAGCGGCTCGCGTTGCCCTGCATGCAGCTCTCGTGGCCGGGCCTCGGTCTGGAGCCGCACGATCCGAAGTTGCGCAGCCTGGAGGATCACGTCACGCGGGTGCTGGAGCACGCGACGGAGCCGCTCGACGTGGTGGCGCAGTCGATGGGTGGGCGGATCGCGATCGAGGTCGCGTCGCGCGTGCCGATCCGAAGGCTGGTGTTGACCGCCACCTCGGCGGGTGTGCCGATGCACGGCGCCGAAGACTGGCGTGCCGCGTACCGCGCGAAGTTCCCGCGCGCCCAGGCCTGGATCACGGAGCCGCAGCCCGATCTCTCCGCGCGCATCGCCACGCTCGACATCCCCACGCTGCTGCTCTGGGGCGACCGCGATCCGATCAGCCCCGTGGCTGTCGGCGAGCGCCTGCGCGAGCTGCTGCCGAACGCATGGCTGCACGTGGTACGCGGCGGCGATCACGATCTCGCCGTCACGCACGCCGACGAGGTCGCCGCGCAGATCGCGCAGCACCTCGCCTGATCTCGTCAGCGTCGGTTGCTCAGCAACGGCGCCTTCTGGATCCAGCTCCGATCCGCGAGCTGACCGACCAAGAAATCCGCCATCACGTCGCGTGAGAGCCAGAACAACCGCAGCCCTGGCGAGCCCACGTACCCGGCCAGCGCGGGCGGCACGCCGGGCTTGTTCGTCAGCATCGGCAGCCGAACCAGCGTCCAGTCGAGCGCGCTCTGGTGCACCACGGCGGCAGCGCCGACGACGTCGTCATACGCAGCGCGCTGGAGCGTGCGAATGGCCCTGACTGCGAGCGAGAAGGAGAAGCTGGGGCGGTCATTCGGATCGCCCCAGCTCGGCGTCGAGGTGGCGATCAAGCGGCGCACCCCATGCGCCTGCATGGCGGAGACGATGGACCTAGTACCGGCCGTCACGGGACTCCCGGCCGCCCCGGGTCTCGGCCCGAGCACGCTGAGCACGGCCTCCCGGCCGGCGATCGACGCTGCGATGGCCGCATGATCGGCCAGCTCGCCCTGCACGATCGTGAGCCGGTCACTGCGCATGTTCAGCTTGCTCGGATTGCGCGCATAGACCGTCACCTCGTGACCGTCGTCGAGCGCTTTGCGCGTGACGAGTAGACCTGCAGTTCCGGTTGCCCCGAAGATCGTTATGTTCACGACACGACTCCTGCCTCGCTACAGCGATCCTTACCGTTAACGTTTGCTGCGCTTCACCATCGCGGCGATCACCGCGAACCCAAGGAGTGAACGATGACCAAGCGCGATGCAGTGTTCCCCGCCGGCCGGCAGGCCCTCTACGAGATCAACCGGTACTCGGCCGCGGTGCGCTCGGGCGAGCTGTTGTTCGTCTCGGGTCAGGTCGGCAGCCGCGAAGACGGCTCCCCCGAGCCGGACTTCACCAAGCAGGTGAAGCTAGCCTTCACGAACCTCAAGGCCGTGCTCGAGGCCGCGGGTGCAGGCTTCGACGACGTCATCGACGTCACCAGCTTCCACACCGATCCGGAGAAGCAGTTCCCCACCGTGCTGGCGGCCAAGGATGAGGTCTTCAACGCGCCGCCCTACCCCGCCTGGACCGCGATCGGCGTGACCTGGCTCGCCGGCTTCGACTTCGAGCTCAAGGTGATCGCGCGCATCCCGTAGCGTCACTCCCACTCGATGGTGGCGGGCGGCTTCGAGGACACGTCGTACACGACGCGGTTGACGCCGCGGACCTCGTTGATGATGCGGTTGCTGACCTTGCCCAGCAGCTCGTACGGCAGCTTGGCCCAGGTGGCGGTCATCGCGTCCTTCGACTCCACCGCGCGGATCGCGATCGTGTCCTCGTAGGTGCGCGCGTCGCCCATCACGCCGACCGTCTTCACGGGCAGCAGCACGCAGAAGCTCTGCCAGAGCGACTCGTACAGGCCCGCCTCGCGCACCTCGTGATCGAGGATCGCGTCGGCCTCGCGCAGCACCTTCAGGCGCTCTTCGCTCACCTCGCCGAGGCAGCGGATCGCGAGCCCCGGACCAGGGAACGGCTGACGCCAGAGCACGTGGCGCGGCATGCCGAGCGTGGCGCCCACCTCGCGCACCTCGTCCTTGAACAGCTCGCGCAGCGGCTCGCACAGCTTCATCTTCATCTTCTCGGGCAGGCCACCCACGTTGTGGTGCGTCTTGATCACCACGCTCGGCCCGCCCTTGAACGACACGCTCTCGATCACGTCCGGGTAGAGCGTGCCCTGCACCAGGAAGCCCACGTCCTCCAGCTTCGACGCCTCGCTGTCGAACACATCGATGAAGATGCGGCCGATCGTCTTGCGCTTCTGCTCGGGATCGGAGATGCCCTTGAGCGCGTCGAGGAACAGCTTGCCCGCGTCGACGTGCACCAGGTTGAGGTGGAAGTGGTCGCGGAACATGCGCACCACTTCCTGCGCCTCGCCCTGTCGCAGCAGGCCGTTGTCGACGAAGATGCAGGTCAGTCGCTCGTCGATCGCCTTGGACACCAACACCGCGGCAACCGACGAGTCGACGCCGCCCGAGAGCCCACAGATCGCGCGCGACGTGGGTCCGATCTGCGCCTTGATGCGCTCGATCTCGTCGTCGGCGAAGTTGCCCGGCGTCCAGCTCGGATCGCAGCCCGCGACCGTGAACAAGAACGACGCCAGCATCTCCTGCCCGCGATCGGTGTGCACCACCTCCGGGTGGTACTGCACGAGCACGAACTTGCGCTTGGGATCCCAGGCAGCCGCGAACGGCGTGCTCTTGGTGGTGGCGAGCGGATAGAAGCCGTCGGGCAGGCGCTTGACGCTGTCGCCGTGGCTCATCCAGATGTCCACGTGCTCACCCGGCTGGAAGCTCGCGAAGATCGCCTCCGCCTTGGCGACCTCGATGCGCGCCGCGCCGTACTCGCGGTGCGTGGCGCCCTGCACGTCGCCACCGAGCAGCTTGGTGGTGATCTGCATGCCGTAGCAGATGCCGAGGATCGGCACGCCCAGCTCGAACACACCCGGGTCGACCGTGGGCGCGCCCTCCTCGTAGACGCTCTGCGGGCCGCCCGAGAGCACGACCGCCACCGGGTCGAGCTCCTTCATGCGAGCGAGCGAGAGCGTGCACGGGTAGATCTCGCAGTACACGCGCTGCTCGCGGATGCGGCGCGCGATGAGCTGCGTGTATTGAGCACCGAAGTCGAGGATCAGGACGGGCCGACGGTCCATGGTGCGGGCCGTTTACCATCCGGGCCCCCCCGGAACAACGTCACATGTGATCGAGCAGGTAGAGCCAGGCGAAGTACGCGACGCCGGTCAGCACCAGCACGCCCACGTAGCGCCACGGGAAGCCGCGGCGTGGGCGGCGCGACTCGAAGGATGCCGGGTCGCGCATCTGCGTGGGGATGTCGCTCAGGCGATCGCCCAGGTCTCCCCAGCGGCTCTCGCTGCCGCTGGGCATGCGCGGCGCGCGCGGCACGAAGTCCGGAGCGGCCGCGTCGGGCGGCTGGCTGATGCCGCGCAGCGTGCGGCCAGCGAGGCCCTCGTCGGGCTTCTCCTGCCAGGCGCTGTTGATGCGACCACTCGGCGCGGAAGAGGCCACGTTGCGCACCGGGGACTGCGACACCGCCTCCGGGCTCACGCCCGGTGGCTGGCTGACCATGCCCTTCTGGGTCATGCGCCGGCCGGACGGCGCGCTGCTCGGCGTGGCGGCTGCCCCGTGCTCGCCGGGCGTGAAGCTCTGCGGCGCCGTGCGTTGGTCCACGCCACTCAGGCCGGGGTTGCCGTGGATCGCATCGGTCGGGCTCATGCCCACCAACGTCGCGTTGGGGTTGGGCTTGGCCGCCGGCTGCGACAGCGGCGTGGGCGTGATGCCGATCCCGCCCACCAGCGTGGCCTTCATCGAGCGGTCGGAAGCGGGCCGCGTCGAGGGCGTGGTCACGGGCGGCCGCGACGACGACGGACCGGCGGGGCTGGTCTGTGGCGGCGGGTGCGAGGAAGACTCCGCCCTCGGCGGCATCACGAGGCCCGCGATCATGTGCGGCGCGACCCCGATCAGCGTCTCCTTGGCGCTGCGTGCCGACGGCCTGCGCTCGTTGGGGGCCGGCACGCTCTCCAGCGGGTGATCACCCGACTTCGGCTGGCTGCCCGCGCTGGACTCGACGACCATCGCGGCCCGACCGAACTCGACGCGCGTGCGGCCGAGCAACGGCTTCCATTGCGAGGTGAGCGCTTGCCCGTCGACCCGCACGTCGCCCGCGCTGTAGACGTCGGCCGCGCGCAGCGTGCCGCCGTCCCAGTGCAGCGAGAAGTGGATCGGCCGCACGCCTTCGGCACGCACCACCCAGGTGCAGTCGGAATTGCTTCCGACCGTCAAGGTGGTGTGCCCCAGGGAGCTCACCAGCTCCCACTTCATCGCCGAGGAATCGCCCTCTACGAGTCGAAGCTTTGCCCACGACTCTGCGTCGTTCGCGGTCATGCCGGACTTGCTCCGCTCTTGCCCTCGATTTCGGCCCTGTTTACAGGGTCGCTAGACGGGCGATCATGACACGTGGACCTGGGGGTCTCCACTTCTTAGTGACCTACTGCGCCGTCGCGCTGGCTACTCAAACCGGGGACAGCTTCGTCACGTCGCCCACGACGCCGCGCTCGACGAAATCTGCCGTGAAGCGCGAGAGGTTGTCGGCGAGCTGCTGGATCTGGTCGTCGTCGAGGCCCTGGGTCTCGATCTGCGGGCCCACGTAGACCTCGAGTGGGTGAGGTCGGACCACCCACTCGCCCTTGCGCAGGATCTGCCACAATCCTCGCACCGCGAGCGGCACCACTGGCAGGCCGCCGTCGCGCGCCATCACGAGCAGGCCCTTTCGGAACGGCAAAATACGGCCGTTCTGTGTGCGTCTTCCCTCGGGGAAGCCGAGCACGGAGATGCCGCGGCGCTGGCGGTCGCGGATCTGCTCGGCCACGAACTGGCCCTGCCCCTGCTCGCCCTTCTTCACGCCGATGCCGTTGCCGCGCTTCATCAGCCAGCCGTAGACCGGGACCTCGAAGTGATGCGCGTGCTGCACGCCGCAGAACGCGTGCGGGATCGCCCACAGCGCCACGTGCGCATCGAGCACGCTGGTGTGGTTCATCAAGAACATGCTGACCCGGTTCGGATCGAACTCGGGGTGGTACGTGAGCTTGGTCGGGCCGCGCGTGATCACCTGCGGCACCCAGCCCAGCATGCGCTGCGGGATCGCCTTCATGGTCTTCTCGAACGGCACCACCAGCGACATCGGCAGGCTGATCGCTGCGGCGGCGCTCATCGCCGCGATCGAGAACGGCCAAGCAAAGGTGGCCGAGAGGAGCTTGTTGACCGGATCGAGCGGCCCTGTGGGAACGGGCAGCGGATCGACGCCCGCTTCGGCGCCCACGGGGCTCGGCTTCTCCGCGAGCACCGCGATCGGATTCAACCTCATGCGCGTACCTCCAGGGCCCCCGCGATGACCTCGAGCTCGGTCGGCCAGACGGGGATCACCTCTCCGTCGATCATCGCGTCTTCCATGCGGTCCACCTTGAACTCGATCTTGCGCGCACGCCCGGAGCTGAGCGCGGGATGACCGAGATGTGACCCGTCGAAGATCTTGGGAAACGTCTTCACGAACGAGATGCGATCGAGCTTCTCCGCGACCGTCACCTCGGCGAACCCGTTGGCGACCTCCGCACCCGGCGAGATCAACATCTTGCCCCCGGTGTAGCGGCTGTTGCTGATCACGATGAACGCGAGCTCGCGCCGATCGAGCGGTCCGCCGTCGAGCGAGTGGGGGATCGGGCGCGAGGGCAGCTCGATTAGCTTTACCGCCACACCCATGCCGTAGCCGGCCTCGCCGAAGCGCTTGAAGCGGCGGTTGGTCAGCGAGCAGACATCGGCCAGGAAGCCGAAGCTCAGGATGTTGATGTAGTAGAGCTCGCCGCCGCGGTGGCGCAGCCGGATCACGTCGCACGGGCGCAGCTGCCCACGCTTGATCGCGTCCAGCGCGTAGCTCGCCCCGTCGGTGGTGAAGTCGCGCAGGAACGAGTTGCCGGTGCCGAGCGGCAAGAAGCCGAGCGTGGGCTTGTGCGCCGCGTTCAGCGCCTCCGGGAACAGGCCGTTGACGATCTCGAAGCTGGTGCCATCGCCGCCGACCGCGATGAAGTCGCACACGCCTTCCGCGTAGGCCTTACGCGCGATCTGCGTCGCCTCGCCGGCGGCCTTGGTGTAGGCGACCTCGACCTTGGCGCCGGTGGCTTCGAGCTCCTTGAGCGCGGCGGGCGCGAGCTTGCCGCAGCGGCCGCCGCCCGCGGCGGGGTTCACGATGGCGAGGAGAGACGTCATAGAGGCTTCAGCGCCAACGTGGCCGCGGCGAGCGCACGCGCGAGGGGCTCGCGCTTGATCTTCTGCGACGCCGTGCGCGGAAATTCCGGCGCGTACGCGAGCAGCGCGCCCACGCGCTTGTACTCGCTGAGCGTGAGGTTCTGGCGGCGCAGGTCTTCGAAGACCTGTGCGCTGTCGGCGTCATCCTTCAAGCGCACCACGATCACGAGCTGATCGTCGGCGAGCTTGCCGGGCTGCAGGTAGCTCTGCGCGAACACGCAGTACTCCTCCACGCCGTCGACGTCCGCGAACGCGCTCTCGATGTCCTCGGGATACACGTTCTTGCCACCGCTGGTCACGATCATGTTCTTGGCGCGACCGAGCAGCTTGAGGTGGCCGGCCGCGTCGAGCGTGCCGAGGTCGCCGGTCTTCAGCCAGCCGTCGACGAGCGCGTCCCTGGTGAGCTCCGGCGCCTCCAGGTAGCCCTTGAACACGGTCGGACCGCGCACCCAGACCTCGCCCACGCCTTCGTCGGTGGCGCCGCGGATCTCCAGCTCGGTGCCCGGGATCGGCGCCCCCACGGTGTCCGCGCGGAACGGCTTGAGGTCGTTGACCGAGATCACGGTGCCCGCCTCGGTCAGGCCGTAGCCGATCGCGATCGGGAAGCCCATGCGATAGAAGAACTCGGCGACGCCGCGCTCCACGAACGCGCCCCCCGCGACGATCAGCTTGAGGCGCCCGCCGAACTTCTTGTGGACCGGTGCGAGGAGCTTGGAGCTGACGAAGTGGTTGGGCTTACGCGCGGTGGCGAGCTCGTTCAGCGAGGCCAAGCGCTCCACCGCCGTGCGCGCCCACGGCTCACGCTCGTCGAGCTGCTCCTCCAGCTTCTTCTGCAGCGCCTTGAGCATGCGCGGCACGAGCGCGATGTGCGTCACCTCGTACGCGTGCATCGTGGGCAGCAGGAACTCCGGCCTCAGCGTGCGCTGGTGCACGATGCCGCCACCGAACATAAGCGGCATCAGGAAGCCGAGCATGAAGTCGATCGCGTGGTTGGTGGGCAGGATCGAGAAGAACTTCTCGTCCTCCGCCATCGGGTACATGCGCCCGAGCACCTCCGCCTGTGCCATGTAGTTGGCGTGCGTGAGCATGCAGCCCTTCGGGTCGCCGCTGGTGCCCGACGAGTACACGATGCACGCGACGTCATCTTGGGCGCGATGCGTGAGCGTGAACTTGCCGCCGCTCAACGACTCCCAGCGAATCGCGGAGCCGATGTCGGCCTTGGCGGGCGCCTCGGTGACGATCACGCGTACCTTCTCGAGCGCGCTGACGTCTTCTTTCAAGAGCGGGCGCAGCGTGCCGTACTCGATCAGCAGCACCTTGGGCTTGGCGTGCGCGATCAGCGAGAGCTGTTCCTTGGGCGTGAGCTTGTAGTCGAGCGGCACCAGCGTGGCGCCGGACCACAACGCACCGAGCGCGCCGATCAGCCACTTGCTCTGGTTGCTCATCAAGATCGCGAGCCGGTCGCCGGCCACGAAGTCGTGCGCCTGCAGCGCCGAGGCGAAGCGCTCGGCTTCCTTGCGCAGCTCGCTGTACGTGAAGCGCGCCTGCTCGCGGTGCCGGTCGACCTCGATCAGCGCGACGTTGGTCTTGTAGGTGAGCACCGCGTCGCGCAGCGCTTCCCCGAGGCATGACAGTCGCGAGAGCTCGAGCATCTCAGCGCCGGTCGTCGATCACGGACGCGAGCGCCGTAAATGTTTTCACGCCCTGCAGCTCGTAGTCGGGGATCTCGACGTCGAACTCCAGCTCGATCTCGCTGAGCAGCTCGAGCGCCTGCACGCTGTCGATGCCGAGCGCGTCGAAGAAGTCGGCCTCGGGCTCGAGCCCGCTCGGGTCGACCTTGAACTGCTTGCCCGAGAGGGCGATAAGACGCTCTACGGTGTCGGACATGAAAACCTCAAAGATAGGGGCGAAGGTCCGTGCTCTCCACGAACTTCTTGAGCGCGGTCTGCACCGCGGGCCGCTGGGCGAGCCGCTTGAAGTGCTCTTTCTCCTGCGCCAGCTCGGCCGTGGGCAGCGGCTTGATGAACGCCTTGCAGGTCGCATTGGCGTCGGCGTCGAAGCGCGCGGCCTGCTTGGCCGTCGCGCGCGCGGCCTGCACGTGCTTGCCCTGCGCGACCATCTGGCTCACCAGCCCGATGTTCTGCGCGCGCTTGGCGTTCATGCTGCGGCCGGTCTGCAGCAGGTCGCGCACGACTGCGTTGCCCACGTCGCGCTTGAGCCGCGGGATGCCGCCGAAGCCCGGCACGAGGCCGAGCCGCAGCTCGGGGAACGCGAAGCGCGCGGTCTTGTCGGCGACCAACACGTCACACGTCAGCGCCAGCTCGAAGCCGCCACCGAAGCACACGCCGTGGATCGCGCCCACGGTGGTGATCGGGAGCATGTCGAGCCGGTCCGCCACCGCGTGGATGCGATCGATGAAGTTGTCGATCAGCGGCGCACGCTGCGCCGGGTCCGGGATCGCCACCATGCCCGCATACAGCGCGCGCAGGTCCGCGCCGGCACTGAAGCCGCCGGGCAAGCTCGAGTAGATCAAGAGCGCGCGCCCCTGCGCAGGGTCGATCCGATCGAGCACCTTCTCCAGGGCCATCAGCATCGACAGGCCGATCTCGTTGAGCGGCGGAGCCTTGAGCTCGAGCTCGTAGATCCCATCCTCGAGCTTGAGCTCGATCACGAGTAGAGCCCTTCGATCTGGGAAGCGTAGTGCTTCTCGACCGCGTTGCGCTTGAGCTTCTGGTTGGCGGTGAGCAGCCCGTTCTCGACCGAGAACGGCTCGGGCGCGAGGTAGTACTTGCGCACGCGGCGGTAATGCGGGAGGTCGGCGTTGAGGCCGTCGATCGCGGCCTGCACCGCTCCGTCGTCCTTCACGCCGGCGAAGATCGCGGTCAAGAACGGGCGCGCGTGGCCCACCAGCATCACCTGCGCGCCGGGCAGCGCGTTGGCGAGCTTCTCCTCGAGCGGACCGGGCGCCACGTTGTGGCCGCTCTCCGGCACGAGCAGGTCCTTCAGCCGACCGACGATGCGCAGGTCCTGGTCGGGCGTCAGCTCGCACATGTCGCCGGTGTGAAACCAGCCGTCCCGGAGCGACGTCGCGGTCGCGTCGGGGCGGTTCCAGTACTCGGGGAAGATGTTCGGCCCGCGCACCAGCAGCTCGCCCTCGTCGCTGATCTTGACCTGCACGCCGTCGAGCGGACGTCCGACGTAGCCAGGGCGCGCGACGCCCTTCTTGTCCATGGTCACGATCGCGGTGGTCTCGGTCAGGCCGTACACCTGGTAGGCCGGGATGCCGATCATGTTGAACCAGCGCTGCGTCTCTTCCGAGAGCGGCGCCGAGCCGCAAATCAAGAACTCCAGGTTCTTGCCGATCTGCTGGCGAATCTTGGGGAAGACCAGCCTCTCCCCCACCGCCAGCGCGAGCTTGTCGGCCAGCGAGCGGTTGGGCTTGAGGTAGGCGGCGACGGCATTCGAATAGAGCTTGTAGGCGATGCCGCCGCGCTCCTTGAGCTTGTTGCCGACGCCGGTCTTGATGCGCTCGAGCAAGGTCGGCACGTTCAAGAAGTAGTTCGGCTGCGCGGTGCCGAGCTCCTCGACCAGGTTGTTCAGGTCGGTCGACACCATCAGCGGGTTGGCGCGCGCGAGCTGCGACCAGAGCTGGATGCGCGAGCCCGCGAAGCAGAACGGCAGGTAGTGGAACACGCGGTCTTCGCCCGTGCGCGGCGCGACCATCGCCTCGATGCCGGCGAGCGTCTGCGCGAGCATGAAGTCGACGTTCTCGACCGTGTACAACACGCCCTTGGGCTCACCGCTGGTGCCCGACGTGTAGATCATGGTGGCGCGGTCGTCCTTGCTGCGCGTGCGCGGCTTGGTCGCGATCTGGGCGTGCGCGAACAGCTCGTCGAAGGTGACGATGCGATCGGCGTGGAACACGGCGCCGAGCTCGTCACGCAGCTTGGCGGTGTCGACCAGCACCAGCGCGGCGTCGCAGTTGCTCAGCATGCCCGCCAGCTCGTTCACCGCTTGCCGGTCGTACATCGGCACACAGATCGCGCCCGCGCCGAGGATCGCGAGATCCGCCGCCGCCCAGCGCGCCGCGTTGTGCGCGATCAGGCCCACGCGGTCGCCGGGCTGGATGCCGCGCGCCGCCAAGAGACCACGCGCGCTGAGCACCAGCTGCTTGAGCTGCGCGCCGGTGGTCTCGACCAGCTGCTTTCCTTTGACCTCGAGGATCAACGGCCGGCTCGCGGCCGTGTCGAGGCTCTCGTGCATACGTTCGATGAAGTTCATGCGTACTCCTCCAGGATCGGTCGCAGGGCCGCCGACAACGAAGGCAGGTGCGTGTCCCAGCTGCGCGGCAGGTCGCGGCGCGGAAAGTCCGGGTACACGCGGGCGAGCTCGTCCGCGAAGTAGATGCCCATCTCGCCCATCAGCTTGAGCTGCCCAGGAATGGTGCGCGCGATCTCGTGACGGATGCGCTCGAACTCGGCGTCGAGTTTGCGCAGCATCGCGAGCGTCTTGCCCTCGAGCTCGGGGTCGTCGCACTCGAGCGAGAGATCTTCGTGGCCCCGCGAGGCCATCACGTTGCGAATACGCTCGTCCATGGTGATGCCACCACTGACGACCAGGCCCGGCATCGAGGTCACGATCGCGTGGAAGCGCGACGACACCATGAGCTTGCAGTTCCAGAGCACGCTGACGAGGTCGTACATCACGTACTCGTCGCTGTTGAAGATCGGCGCTTGCTCGTCGAGCCGCGCGTTCACTTGCTCGCACGCCAGGCGGTCGAGCTGCTCCATGCCCACCAGGATCGGGAACACGCGCTTCTCGCGCCGGAACGCGTTCACCGCGTTCGCGATCGCCGACCAGTAGCGATCGGTCTTCACGTCGATCTCGCTCGACGCCGGGTGGAAGTACACGCTCTTGTAGTGCTCGCGCCGGTACTGCCCACTCAAGTGGAACGCCGCCGTCTTCATGACGTCGGGCTTCACCGGCCACCAGAAGGGGTTGATCACCGAGATGGCCAGCACCGGCGTCTTGCCGTCCCAGCCCTGGTCCCTGAGCAGCTGCGCGCCCTTCGCCAGCGGCGCGGGCGTGAACGTCCAGGCGGTGTCGGCCCCGCTGGTGTTGCGGATGCCGAGGTTGTCGAGCACCGAGCGCGACGGCTCGTTGCGGCACATCACCAGGCTGCCCTTGCAGTGACGCTCGACGAAGCGGCGCAGCGCGGGCGCCATCTCGCCGGCCTCGGCGCCGTAGCCGATGCTGAACTTGCCCTCGGCGTTGGCCATGCCGAGCGAGCCGGCCATGAACGTGGTCAGCGCGCTCGCGAACTTGCTCTTGAACATCGAGCCTTCGCAGGCGATCACGCCGTGGTGCCGCGGGACCTCGTCGAAGATGAACCTCGGGAAGATGGTCGGCAGCTCGACCTGCTTCACGGTGCGGAAGTAGCCCGCGGTGAGCGCGGGGTCGACGGTGCTGATCGTGAGCTCGATGTCGTCGTCGCCGAGCACGTGGCGCACCTGGCGGATCATCTCCTCCACGCGCACGTCGGCGCCGGTGTTGCGCGTGCCGCCGTAGCCCGCAAAGAACAGCTTCAGCGGCGCGCCTGGCTTGTACTTGGCGGGCGACTTGCCGAGCGCGTAGCGCGTGCCGGCGGCCTCGATCAGGCCGTCGGTCGCGAGCATCAGCGCGCGATCGGGATCGAACGTCTTGTTGAGTGCGTCGAGGAAGCCCACGTCAGGCCTCGATGTGCGCGATGCCGTTCGACTTCGCCTGGCGCCCGGCGCTCCCGACGTCCTCGGGCCAAGGCTTGTACGGATACTTGAAGCTGCCGTCGGTCGCGAACTTGAACAGGCCCGCGCAGTACTCCGGGAACGGCCGCGGCGCGTGGCCGAGCACCTTCTGGATGCGCGTGTTGTCGAACACCGTGTCGTACGCGAGGTAAGGCAGGAACACCTTCATCAGCGACGCGGCCGGGGCGATTCCCCAGTTGCGCGGCGTGTCCATCGCGCGCTCGACCAGCTTGCGGAAGCGCGGCAGGAGCGCCGGCGCGAACATGCGCAGGTTGCCGATGCCGGCGCCGTTCAGGGCGTCGCGGATCTCGAGGTACGTCGGCGAGGCGACGCCCGTGCTCAGGTTGTACGCGTCGTGCTCGGGCTTGTCCTGCATGTGCACGGCCACGATGCCCGCGCCCACGTAGTTGGCGGGCACGATGTCCATCTTCCAGCTGCCGTCGAGCGGCACGATCGGCATCTTCGCGAGGAACACGAACGCGCGCACCATGTCGAACTGCGTGGTGGCGGCGTGGCGGCTGTCGCCGAGCACGGTGCTCGGGCGGAACACCGTGATCGGCACCTCCGGCAGCAGCTCGTGCACCATATGCTCGCAGAACTTCTTGGTGCGCGAGTACGGGTCGTAGTCGCTCTTGTTCCAGTCGATCGCGTGATCCTCGTGGACCACCTCGTGGTTCACCTCGCCCGTGACGGCGGCCGTGCTGACGTCGCTGAAGCGGCGCAGCCCGTGGTGATCCTGGGCCGCGCGCGCGACCTTCAGGATCTCCAGCGTGCCGCGCAGGTTGACGTTGAAGCAGGCCTTGTTCGACTTGCGGTTCAGCGACGCGGCGCAGTGGATGACGCTGTCGGTCGAGTGCACGAGCTGCTTGTAGCTGGCGTCGTCGAGGCCGAGGTTCTTGTCGGTCAGGTCGCCGAGGTAGATCTCGATGCGCTCGTTGAGGTGCGCGAAGAAGGTCGGGAAGTCCATGTGCATCTGGAACGATGCCCACAGCCGCTTGGCCGCCTCTTCCTTGTTCTTGGCGCGCACTAGCAGCGCGAGCTTCTGTCCGTGCTCGTTGAGCAAGCCGTGCGCGACGTAAGAACCGAGATAGCCGGTCGTCCCGGTAACGAAGATGGTCATTATTCGGCAGCTCCTCGGGCGTCTACTTCATGCTTCGCGATGCGCTCGCTGTGGCGCGCTCGCTGCTGGGGTTCCTCGGGGAGGCGCACCGGGAACGCGGGCTTGTACAGCTCCAC
>DASUME010000499.1:0-12177 GCA_036277895.1 Polyangiales bacterium | reverse complement strand
AGAGCCGCTGTGGGGTGCTGAAGCCCAGCGCGCGCAGCCCGTCCTTGGCCAGCTTCTGCAGCGCAGGATCTTCGCTCGCGCGCGCCTTGATCCAGCCCGGTGCGAGCAGCTTGCCGAGCCGCTTGCGCGTGCGTGGAGCCTCGCCGCGGAACACCACGGGCGAGACCGCGAACAGCTCGCTGACGATCAGCGCGCTGGCCTCGATCGAGTGCTGGCGCTCGAGCGCACGCAGCAGCGCGGACAGCGCGACCGCCTGCACCATCGCCGGACTGCGATCGCGATCGAGCGCGTGCAGCAGCGCGCTCGGGAGATCCTTGGCGTCGTCCGCGCGGATCAGCGCCAGCTTCTCCAGCAGGCCGGTCGGCTTGCCGAGCCCGCGCACGTACGCCTGCACCGCATCGAGCGAGGCCGAGTCCGTCTCCAACAGTGCCAGCAGGGACGCTCGCCGGGACTCCGCGCTCTCGCTGCGCAGCGCGAGCACACGCTGATCGAGGGTAGGGGGCGCGTCGTCCGCCCGCGCGCTGCCCACGCTCAACAGCAGGCACAGCGCGAGCGCGCGCTTCACGCCATGATCCTGAAGTCGGCGAACTCTCCCGTGTAGCTTCGCCACCTCGTCTCGGCTTTGTCGACGCGGGCCGTCGACGGGCCGTGTTGGGCCCAGGACAGGAAGTCCTTCACCTGATCCTCTTCCCCCTCGACCACACACTCGACGGCGTTGTCGTGGCGGTTCTTGACCCAGCCGGTGAGCCCCAGGCGCTTGGCCTCACGCTGCGCCGAGGCGCGGTAGTAGACGCCCTGTACTCGTCCGCGCACCACCAGGTGCAAGCGCTTCTGTCCCATCTCGGACCTCTGTACCCACAACGCCGGCCCGTGCGCAACTTCACCGAACCCTGCCCATTGCGAACCCAGCGATTGAGAGCTAGGTTGGCCGACCCTCGCTCCTATTCCTCGGTCCTGGCCCTGTTGGCCATTCCCCGAGGTGGCCCGGAGACGAGACTCGGAGATCCCATGAAGCCCGAAATCCATCCCGATTACAAAGAGGCCACGATCACCTGCGCCTGCGGCTCCGCCGTGCAGACGCACTCGACCGCTGGCAGCTTCTCGGTCGATATCTGCAGCCAGTGCCACCCGTTCTACACGGGCAAGCAGCGCATCGCAGACACGGCCGGCCGTGTGGAGCGCTTCCGCCGTCGTTATGGCAAGGAAGCGCCCGCCAAGCCCGAAGCCGGCGAGTGAGCGGTCGTGCAAATCGCGCGAAGGCCTGACGAATCAGGTCCTAGCGCGAGTTTGACCGGGCCCTTACCCTGGACTCGATATGGCTGAATCTTCGCGACCCTACATTGGAGGCCAGGCCGTCATCGAGGGCGTGATGATGCGCGCTCCGAAGTGCCTGTCGGTGGCCGTGCGCCGCCCGGACGGCACGATCGCCGTGCGCGAGGGCCCCCTGCGCGCGAAGCTGCTCAACGGCCCGTACAGCAAGATCCCCGGCCTGCGCGGGGTGGTCATGCTGTTCGAGTCGATGTCGCTCGGCTACGGCGCGCTGCGCTTCTCGGCCGAGCAGCAGCTCACCGAGCAAGAGCGCGCCGAGGCGAAGGACAGCGGCGGCGCGGTCGCGATCAGCGTGATCCTTGCGCTCAGCATGTTCATCCTGCTGCCGCAGGGCCTGACCTCGGGCCTCGGCAAGCTGCTCGGCACCAGCTGGGACCTGCAGTCGCCGATGTTTCACGCCGTCACCGGCGGCTTCAAGCTGCTGGTGTTCACGCTCTACCTCTCGCTGATCAGCCGCGTGCCCGAGGTGAAGCGGGTGTTCCAGTATCACGGGGCCGAGCACAAGACGATCTTCGCCTACGAGGCCGGCAAGGTGCTCACGGTGGAGAACGTGCGCGCGGAGTCGCGCCTGCACCCGCGCTGCGGCACCACCTTCCTGGTGGTGGTGATCGGCGTGTCGATCGTGATGGGCGCGTTCTCGACGCCGATCCTGTTGCCGACGGCCAAGGGCACCAGCGGCTTCCTGCTGACCTTCCTGCTGCGCGTGGCGCTCTTGCCGTTCGTGGCCGCGATCTCGTACGAGCTACAGCGCATCTCGGCGCGCCACTGCACCACGGGTCCGCTGCGCGTGCTGCTCTACCCGGGCTTCTTGTTCCAGCAGATCACCACCCGTGAGCCCGATGACGCGCAGCTGGAGATCGCGATCGCCGCCATGGAGCTCGCGCGCGTGCGCGATGCGCGGCCGGCCGATCCGAGCGCACCCGACGAGCTGCACGTGTACTCCGGCTTCGCGGAGATGAGCGCTGCCGTGGCGCTGCCGCAAGCGGCGGAATGATGCTTCCAGTCCAGAAGCTGGAGTCGCTTCGTTATCGCTACGCACAGCTGGAAGAGCTGCTGTGCCAGCCGCACATCCTGTCGGACGCCAAGAAGTACACGGACCTCAATCGCGAGCGCGCGGAGCTGACCGAGCTGGTGCGTGTGTTTACGCGCTACCAGGACGCGACCAAGCAGCTCGCGGACGACCGGACCGCGCTGAGCGATCCCGATCTGCGCGAGCTGGCCGAGCTGGAGATCCCGGAGCTGGAGCGCGAGCTGCAGACGCTGGAGCAGGAGCTGAACCTGCTGCTCTTGCCGAGCGATCCGAACGATGCGCGCAACACGATGCTGGAGATCCGCGCCGGCACCGGCGGCGAAGAAGCCGCGCTGTTCGCGGCCGATCTGTTCCGCATGTACACGCGCTACGCAGAGCGCCTGCGCTGGCGCGTGGAGGTGCTGTCCTCGAGCGAGGCATCGGCGGGCGGCCTGAAGGAGATCGTGGCGTTGATCTCGGGCGCGCGCGTGTACTCGGTGATGCGCTTCGAGGCGGGGGTGCACCGCGTGCAGCGCGTGCCGGCCACCGAGACGCAGGGCCGCATCCACACCTCCACCGCGACCGTGGCGGTGCTGCCCGAGGCCGAGGAAGTGGACGTGGAGATCCGCGAAGAAGATCTGGAGATCCAGACCACACACTCGGGCGGTCCCGGCGGTCAGCACGTGAACACCACCAACTCGGCGGTGCAGGTGTTCCACAAGCCGAGCGGCATCATGATCAAGGCGCAGGAAGAGCGCTCGCAGCACAAGAACAAGGCGCGTGCGCTGCAGATCCTGCGCGCGAAGCTGCTGTCTGCTGCGCAGGAAGCACACGATAAGCAAATCGCGGACGAACGCCGCGGCATGGTGGGCTCGGGCGACCGTTCGGAGAAGATCCGGACCTATAACTACCCGCAGAATCGTGTAACGGATCACCGGATCGGCCTCACTCTCCATAAGCTGGAAGCGATCGTCGAAGGCGATCTCGAAGAGCTCCTCAGTGCACTCCGGCAGCACCATCAAGCGGCCCTACTGGAGGCGCAGAAGGATCGGAGCTAAGGATCAGGCGTAGATGTCCCCGCTCGATAAAAACTCCTTCGTCGGCGTAGTGCATCGCTACTCCGAGGCGTTCGTGCCCACCGACTACGGTCGGATGCGCGTGATCGTCTATCGCGAAGATGGGACGCCGCACGAGCACTGCGCGATCATCCACGGTGACGTGCAGGGCCGCGACAACGTGCTCATCCGCGTGCACAGCGAGTGCTTCACCGGCGAGGTGCTGCACTCGCTCAAGTGCGACTGCCGTGAGCAGCTCGACTACGCGATGCGTGCGATCGCGCAGGAAGAGGCCGGCATCGTGATCTACCTGCGCCAGGAAGGGCGCGGCATCGGGCTCGGCAACAAGATCCGCGCCTACGCGCTGCAAGACCAGCACGGTGCAGACACGGTGGATGCGAACCGCCTGCTCGGGTTCGAGGACGACCTGCGCCGCTACCACGTGGCCACGGCGATCCTCGCCGAGCTCGACATCAACGCGGTGCGCCTGTTGACCAACAACCCCGAGAAGGTCGAGGCGCTGCGTGCCGAGGGCCTCGATGTGGAGCGCGTGCCGGTGCACATCGAGGCCGGCGAGCACTCGTCGGGCTACCTGAGCACCAAGCGCGCCCGCATGGGCCATCTGCCGCCCTAAAAGACGCTGTCCGGCACGAGCCGAGCCTGGGGCGGCGGGCTCGGTGTCGACCCGTCGTAGAGCAGGTACGTCTTGCGCACCGCGTAGAGCGTGAGCACGCCGAACGAGCGGAACTCCAGCGCGAAGCGGAGCGCGTGCGGCGCGCCGAGTCCGCGCGCAGGCGCTGCCCGAGCGCCAGGCTCAGCAACACGCCCGCGGACATGCCGAAGTAGCCATACTTGCCGACGAAGATCGCGCCGGGTCCGGCGAGCTCGACGCGCCCGACCAGCTGCTGCAGGCCGACCTGCACGGCCTCGCTCGCGAGCCCGAGCAGGATCGCGGCCAGCATCGTCCGCCAGCACTCCTGACTCCGTCTGCAGACAGAATCTGAGCAGTAGGGATGATTCGTGTGGAAGGCCTGCGGCGGCGCACAGTTCGGAAGCTCGCTCTGTACGACCATCAAGCTGCGCTGCACGTGATGGCGAACAGTTCCCTACGGCTTCTTACAAGCGATCAGCTGCTGCAGATCGTTGTCACCTGCGATCAGGTACGGCGTCGCGACCATCAGCGAGCGATCGCCGTGCTCGTCGAACGCGACCGGCTGCTGATCGCGCGTCTCCACGCGCTCGATGTACACGCTCGCGTGCTCGCCCACCCCCTCGCGGATCATCACCTCGATGCGCACCGGCTCGCCCACGCGCTCGGGCAAGTAGCCGGTGACCAGCAGCGTGCGGCTGAGCTTCAGCTCGCACTTGCTGTCGAGGCAGCGGTCCCAATCGAGGGCTACCGGCGACTGGTCTTCCGCAACCAAACCCGTCACCTGCTGCACGTCGATCGGCTGCTGCTTGAGCTTCGCCAGCGAGCGCGGCAGGTCCCTCTTCCGAACGCTCGCGAGCTCGATGTACGCGCGCGAGAGCGCACCTCGAGCGGGTAGGTTCGGGCAGCTGTGCGCGATGCGCGCAGGCTTCGTGGCGACTCCCGCGCAGCCGAGCATGCCGAAGCAGACCAAGATCCAGCGCAAGCGCGGCACTCCTTACTGAAGCGGGCCCTTCGTGTTCTCGAACTCGAGCTCGGCCAGCAAGCTCGCCACGTAGCTCGTCACCTTCTTCACGCGCTCGCCCACGTCCAGCGTCTCCAGCACGTCTTGCCGCGCGTCCGGGTCCGCAAGCAGACGGTCCGCCAGCGTGTCGGCGATGTGGTGGGGCGCATCGTCCGGCTGGATGCCGAGCGTGAAGTCCGTGTGCGTACGCCGCACCGCCGTCGCCACGCGCGAGGCGGTGGAGATCAGCGTGGTGATCGAGTCGCGGCTGACGCGCTCGCTGCCGCGACGCAGGTCGAGCAGCTCCGCGTTGGCGCGGCGGTAGGGCAGGTCCCCGGCCGGCAGCTCCTGCAGCTTCACGCGATGTAGACCCTTGAGCACGAGGTTGAAGCGGCCGTCCGCCAGCTCCTCGTGGCGCTCGATGCGGCCGACCGTGCAGAGGTCGTGCATCGGGGGCCGGCCCTCGTAGTTCGTCTCGTAGCCAGGTTTGAGCAGCGTGACCGCCAGCGCCAGCCGGCCGCTCTTCAGGCAGTCTTGCAACATGGCCCGGTAGCGCGGCTCGAAGATGTGCAGCGGCAGCACGGTGCCCGGGAAGAACACCAACCGCGGCAGCGGGAAGACCGCGATCTCTTGCAGCCAATCGACAGGGAGCAGGTGAGTGAAGGACACCGAGGCTCGTTCCGTGGAGCGGGCGCGCAGCGCGGGCCGCCAGAAGAGGGCCCAGACTGA
Organism: Polyangiales bacterium; assembly: GCA_036277895.1. Lineage (GTDB taxonomy): Bacteria > Myxococcota_A > Polyangia > Polyangiales > DASUME01 > DASUME01. The sequence continues at coordinate 6,403 of DASUME010000499.1, read as the reverse complement.
ACGCGCGTGATGCGTGCCAGACGATAGCGCCGGGCCCTCATGTGGGTCAAACCCTTACGTCGGCCGTTTTTTCGCGCAACCTCGAGCGCACTCGCGCCGATACACGCGAGCGGACAGGTTGGGTCCGTCGTAGGGTCAGCTCAATCTTTGCTCGCGCGCGGAGGAACCGCGCGCTTCGGCTCAGGGAGGACGCGTGAGTGCGAGCATCAAGCCGCCGGGTGGGCCCGGCGTGGTAGGCGTCGAAGGGCTGGGTGAGGTCGCCCCCAGCGCAGCCACCCACGTCGGCGAGGCCGCCGGCACCGGCGCCGCCGCTCCGGCCAGCGTGCAGAGCCCGTCGGCGGCGCTGATCGCCAAGCTGGACGCCGGCGAGATCACTCGCGAGCAGGCCATCGACGGCATGGTCGCCGAGGCCCTGTCCGCACTCGGCGCGGGCAAGCTCCCGGCCGCCCAGCGCAGCGAGCTCGAAGGCGTGCTGCGCGCAGCGCTCGCGGACGACCCCACACTCAATCGCCTGCTGGGTTAGCTCAGTGGAGCACGCCGGAGCTGCGCTGCTCGCGTAGGGCCGCGTAGACCTCGGGGCCGAAGCGGCGGGACAGCTCGTCCTTGGCGATCGCCTTCTCGACCAGCAGCGCGACCACCTGCTCGATGACCTCGAAGCGGACCGCGAGCCGGTAGTAGTCGTCCTCGCGTACCTCGCCCGACTGCGCGAGCGCGTCGCGCACCAGGCCCTCGTCCTCGGCCAGCAGCGCCAGGTGGCTGCCATAGCCCTCGACCTCGTTGCCCACCACGGCCTCGAGCGCGCTGCCGATCGGGTTGAAGCTGAGGAAGCAGCGGTCGAACTCGATCCGGCACTCCGCGAAGTCGTCGCTCACCCAGTGCCAGCGGCTGGGCCCGAGCGCGCGCCGCACGACCTCTCCGAAGTAGGCGCCCGCGGCCGGGGCTACCAGGCTGATGATCTCCTCCCGGTCGGTGCCCTGCGCCTCGCGCAGGTAGTGGTCGAGGATGGGCAGGGTGTCGGGGGTGTAGTCGAGCTCGATGCGCAGCGCGCGCTTCACGAAGCGCACGCAAGAGTCCGCGAGGTCGAGAACCACGGGTGGGGTATCGAGCTCGGATGGCGTGCCAGACATGGCCGAAGCATAGCGCGCCCGCGGGGGAACGACGCATAATGGCCGCGAGGCCGTGCTCGGGCGGCCGGAGGGGTTCATGGCAGCTGAGCAGGCGAAGCCGCGCGGGGCGGTGTCGGAGGACGACCAGCTTTCGCTCGCGCGCGGAGAGACCGCGCGCGTCGACGCTCCCTACGCGGGCGTGCTGGGACGGACGCGCAACGAGGCTGTCCAGGTGCTGATGCCGGACGGCTCGCTGCGCTCGGTCTCGGTGTACGTAGGCATCGACGCCGACGAGGATCCGGCGCTGGCCGCGCTCGCACGGGCGGGCCAGCTGCACCACGTGGCGGAGGGCGTCGAGCTGGCGCTGCCGTTCGTCTATCACGACGCGCGCGCGCGCATCTTCGTGCTGGTGGTGCCGGAGGGCCTGCGCCACCGCGCGCTGGCGCTGCGGGCCGAGGCGATGGCGCAGCTCGCCGGGGACACGCAGCATGCGGTGCCGGCGTACGTGCGCGACGTGGAGCTGGTGGTCGGGCCGCGCGAGCTGACGCGCCGGCTCGAGACCGGGCGCGTGGGCCTCGCCCTGCCGCGCGACGATCTGCACGCGCAGCAGGTGCTGCTGGAGCGCGAGCGCCTGCTGGAGGCGCGCGAGCGCTTGCTCGACGCCCGCGAGCGCGCGCTGCACATCCACCAGAGCGACATCGAGGAGATCGACGAGCCGGACGACGCCCTCTATGAGCCCGGCGAGGCAGAGAACGTCGGCGAGCTCGAAGAGGTCGAAGAGATCGACGACGAGGAAGACCTCGAAGACGATGAAGACGAAGACTTTGCGGATGCCGACGACGACGCGATCAGCTTCGATCCCGCGCTGGCCCCGCCGATCGGCACCACCGTCGATCCGTCGGTGCAGCTCTGGCTGAGCGCCGCAGACGGACAGGTCTGGCTGTTCGTGCGCGGACGGCCGAGCCAGCACCGCCAGGACGCCGAGATGGAGCTGCTGGTGCAGCTCGACCCCGCGCGCGAGGTGCCGGTGGTGACGGTTTCGCTGGTGTTCGACGTCAACGGCTCGCCCGAGGTGCGCCGTGGGGTGGTCGATCCGTTCGCGCCCGAGGAGCGGGAAGCTCTCTACGTGCTGGCCGAGCACTTCGAGGTGGGGCTGGTGGCGGTGTCGACGGTGGGGGGCCTGCAGCGCAGCGAGCACATCGCCAACCTGCACTCGCCGCGCGAGAGCAACGTGCGCGCGATCCTCGGCCAGCTCGAGCGGCTCGGCGAGCAGGACCGCGACGTGTGGCTCGCGACCCGCGATGCGGTGCTGGCGTCGCCGCCGCCCTGGCGCGACCTGACCCATCCGTTCCAGCCCGACCGCCAGAGCGACGCGCCGCTGACCGCGACCGAGGCGGCGGTGTTGCTCGACGAGCTGGGCGATTGGCTCAGCCCGGAGCGGCAGGCGCGCGTGCGCATGCTGCTGTGCGTGCCGGACGAGGTCGTCGATGCTTCCTATCGGGCCGGCATCGGGCACGCGCTCGACTGGGGCCTCTCGCTCACGCCCGAGCTGGCCGCGCGCGCGCTCGAGCTCGGCATCGCGCAGGACGAGACCGCGCTCTTGCAGCGCCGGATCGAGGGCCTGTGCCGGATCTCGCGCGAGGCCGATCTCGGGGGGCTGTCACCGAGCGTGCTGCGCAGCGAGTGGTCCAAGGCGCTGGAGCAGGCCGCCCGGCTGGGTGTGGGGCTGCGCGAAGACGCGCGCGAGCTGGCCGCGCAGCACGCCGGCGAGCGCGCGCTGCTGCACGCGGCCGCGCTCAGCGACGCGCGCGACGAGTCGCTCGACCCGGTGCGGATCAAGGCGCGCGAGCTGGATCGCGAGGCCCTGGAGACCCTGATCGCGAAGGGTGGCTACCGCGACGTGCTGGAGGCTTGTCGCCTGGCCCACAGGCTGACACCGGAGGAGCTGGGCGCGCTGTTCGCACAGCTGGCCAGGCGCGTGGACCCGGTGGCCCTCGACGCGGCGCTGACCATGCTCTCGTTCTCGGAGCCGCTGCTGGTGCGGGCCGGCGCAGCCCTGGCGCTGGCTTCACGGCGCGCCCTGAACGCCCTGGACGACCTGGCGGTGCACGTGGCCCGGGAGGCCGAGGGGGATTTCCCCCTGTTTGCGCTGGCCCTCGGTCGCTACGGGGCGGGCAGCTTCCGGGCCATCGCTCGCGCACTGAGCAAGCACGCGGTTGCATCGGAACGCGCGGCGCTGGTGTACGCTCATCTCTCGCTGCACGGGGCACGCGCTCAGGTCAGAGCCAAGGCGCGCGCTCGTGAGGTGTCGGAAGCGGCCCTTGCGGAACGTGCCCTCTCGCTTGCAAGTGACTTGAAGGACGGAAAGAATCCGGCCGGGGGCCTTGAGCAGCAAGGCTCGTTGACAGTATTCTCTGAGACCTTCGATCGCCTCGGTCGTGAGACGGCCGGCTAAGGTCGCTACTATGGACAGTCACGCGCTCCTGCCCTATGAAGGGAGTACGTAAGCACTCTATGCGGCTCGGAATTTTCAGCGACGTTCACGCCAACATCGAAGCCTTGACGGCGGTCATGGAGCGGCTCCGTCAGGAGTCTCCGGACAGGCTGTACTGTCTGGGCGATGTCGTTGGCTACGGCGCCAGCCCGAACGAGTGTTGCGACATCGTTCGAAACGCGGCCGAGGTCACGATTCTCGGCAACCACGACGCCGCCGTCGCTGGGCGCATGGACTACTCGTATTACTACGAGGCAGCCCGCCATGCGCTCGACACGCACGCGTCGATGCTCACGCGCGAAAACATGGAGTGGCTCAAGACGCTGCCGTACAAGCACCGCGTTCCCGAGACGGGCGTGGACTTGTGCCACGGCTCGCCGCTCCGCATCGAAGAGTTCGAGTACATCTTCGCGCCCGAGCAGGCGCGGGAGTGCCTCGCGATCTGGGATGATCTCAACCACATCACGCTGATCGGGCACTCGCACCTGTGCAAGGTGTTCGCGCTGCGTCCCGGCGCGGTGCGCGAGCTGCCGCCCACGGCCTTCACGCTGGAAGAAGGCGTGAAGTACATCGTGAGCGTGGGCTCGGTCGGCCAGCCGCGCGACTATGACAACCGCGCCAGCTTCGTGACCATCGACAGCGACACGAAGCAGTTCGAGTTCCATCGCGTCGAGTACGACATCGAGTCCGCCGCCAACCGCATCTTTGCGGGAAGCCTGGAGCGGAACTTCGGCCACCGCTTGTTTATCGGCGTCTGAGCGGCATGCTGCCTTCGTGCAGCAGCTGATCGAAGAGGTCGTCGAGCTGGTCCGCGCGCGTATGCCGGGGCAGGGGCGCACGGCCTCGGCGTTGCCGGGCTTGTACCTGTACCGCTGGGATGCGCCGCAGACACTGACGCCCGGCCGCACGCACACGATGCGCGTCAACCTGTGCGTGCAGGGCCGCAAGCTGATGCGCGTCGACGGCGCCGAGCACTATTACGACCCGGTCTCGTACCTCGTGCTGCGCGGCGAGACGGCGTTCGAGGCGTGTGCGGTCGAGGCCTCGCGTGCGAAGCCGTACCTCGCGATCGCGCTGGAGCTGTCGCCGCAGCTGGTCAGCCAGGCGCTGCTCGAGATCGTGCAGGCCGGGCACGTGGGTGCAGAGAGCGAAGACCCGCCGTCGGCCTTCACGGCGCCGCTCGATGCGCCGTTGCTGAACGGCATGAGCCGACTGCTGCGCGCGCTGGAAGATCCGGTCGAGCGTGCGGTGCTCGGGCCGCTGGTGGTGCGCGAGCTCGTGCTTCGGCTGCTGCTGAGCAACGCCGCGTCCGTGATGCGCGCGGGCACGCTCGGGCAGCAGGAGCGCGAGCCGATCCGGCGCGCGATGGAGTTCATCGATCAGCGCGCGTTCGAGCGGCTGAGCGTGGACGCGATCGCGCGCCACGTGGGCATGAGCCCCTCGCACTTCGCACATCGCTTCAGCGCGATCGCGAGCGTGTCGCCGATGCGTTACCTCAAGCACGTGCGGCTGGAGCGCGCGCGGCAGTTGCTCTTGGCAGCGGAGCGCGCGAGCACGGTGGCGTCTCAGGTGGGCTACGCCAGCGAGGCGCACTTCAACCGCGACTTCAAGCGCCAGTTCGGGCTCGCGCCGGTAAGCTACGTGCGCGCCTTCGAGCGTGGTGCCTTCGCGATGATGGACGACGCGATCGCAGGATCGAGCAAGAAGAACGCAGAGCCTGCTCTGGGGCGAATGGCGGCGGCTCGCTAGTCTCTCTCTCAGCAGGAGAGCGAGATGAAGACGCGTAAGCTTGGAAACAGTGCGGAGAATGTTGCCGTGGTCGGCCTCGGCTGCATGGGCATGAGCGACTTCTACGGCCCGGCCGAGGATGACAAGTCGCTCGGCGTGATCCACCACGCGCTCGAGCGGGGCGTCACGTTGCTCGACACTGCCGACATGTACGGCACCGGCAAGAACGAAGAGCTCGTGGGCAAGGCCCTGCGCGGGCACCGTGACCGCGCCTTCCTGGCGACGAAGTTCGCGATCCAGCGCAACGCGGACGGCTCGCGTGCGATCAACGGCAAGCCCGAGTACGTGCAGCAGGCGTGCGAGGCGAGCCTGAAGCGCCTCGGCGTCGAGCACATCGACCTCTACTACCAGCATCGCGTCGACCGCAGCGTGCCGATCGAGGACACGATCGGCGCCATGAAGCGGCTCGTCGAGCAGGGTAAGGTCCGCTACCTCGGCATGAGCGAGGCGTCGGTGGAGACGATCCGGCGCGCCTACGAGGTGCATCCGATCGCCGCGCTGCAGAATGAGTACTCGCTGTGGTCGCGCGACCCGGAGCAGGGCCACCTGAAGCTGTGTGAAGAGCTCGGCATCACCTTCGTGGCGTACTCGCCGCTCGGGCGCGGCTTCCTGACCGGCGCGATCAAGTCGCGTGCGGACTTGAGCCAGGGCGACTACCGCCTGCAGAGCCCGCGCTTCTCGGAGCAGAACTTCGGCAAGAACCTGGAGCTGGTGGCCAAGATCGAGCAGATCGCCGAGGGCCGTGGCGTGACGGCGGCGCAGCTCGCGCTGGCGTGGGTGCTCTCACGCTCGGAGCGGATCGTGACCATCCCCGGCACGCGCAGCAACGCGCGCGTCGACGAGAACGCGGCCGCGGCCGAGCTGACGCTGACGGCAAAGGAGCTGCAGCAGATCGAGGCGGCCTTCCCGGCCGGCCAGGTCGCGGGCGCACGCTACGACGCCGCGGGGCTGGCGATCAGCAACGGCTAACGGCGCTTTTACGCGCTGGACCCACAAACAAAGCGGGCGCGCAATC
>DASUME010000498.1:0-2444 GCA_036277895.1 Polyangiales bacterium | reverse complement strand
ACACAGGAAGTCGATCGCACCGTCGACCCCCACCAGGGCCACGGTGGCCAGATTTCCGATCAGCCGTGATCCTCGATCGCAGTACATCGCTTCACGAAGACCTCATCCGTTGTCCTCGAACCCTGGGTACAGCGTCATGCCGCCATCGACCGTTAGCGTGCTTCCCGTGACGTAGTCGCTCTCGTCCGAAGCCAGCCACACCGCACAGGCCGCCACGTCTTCCGGCTCCCCGATGCGCCCGTACGGGATCAGCTTCAGCAGCTTCTCGCGCGCCTTCGCGTCGCCCCATGGTCCTCGTTGATCGGCGTGGCGATCGCACCCGGCGCAATGCCGTTCACGCGAATGCCATCCTTCGCCACCTCCTGCGCGAGCGACTTCATCATCAACATCACCCCGCCCTTGGACGCCGCGTAGTTGATGTGTCCCGCCCACGGGATCACCTCGCTCCTCGGACGCATCCCCACCCACCTCCAGCGCCTGGCCGCCGTCGGCCTCGATCTGCGCCACCACCACCTCCGCGCGCTCGCGGCCCGAGTGGTAGTTCACGACCACGCGCGCCCCGTCCCGCGCCAGACCAAGCGCCACGCCCTCGCCGATGCCGGAGCTTGCGCCCGTCACGACTGCGGTCTGTCCTTCGAGCCTCGCCGTGGCCATTGCGCTCCGATCCGTGTCGCCCCTCACGTAGAGGGTCGACACGGATGCCGGCGCAGCAATCCAGCCCGGCGCGCTGTTCCTCACAGGAGGGTGCGCGCCGAGGCATCGTTGGTAGGCGGAGAGGGTATCGAACCCCCGACGTCCGCCGTGTAAAAGCGCCGACGGCTGAATAGCTCTGATCAGCTGTGAACGCCAATGAGCAGATCGGTCGCGTTTTTCGCACTTTTGCTCGAGCGTAGGCTCGCCCAGTTCTGCACTGTCGCCCAGACTTAGGTACCCGCAGCAGTACCCGCAAACCTGGGAGTCGCGCCATCATGCTCGCAGCCGTCATCCCCGCGCGAAAGAAGCGCCGCGTTCGGTCGTCCCACCCTGGCGTAGTCCTGCTCAAGCCGGAGAGCTCCGGCCGGCATCCTACCTGGCGGGCGCGTTACCGCGACCCGGATAGCGGTCGGATGGTGAAAACGAAGCTCGACGGCATGGCGCTCCGCACAGCCGAGGCGCGGCGCGACTGGGCGATCGCGAAGTCGAAGTCGCTCGCCAAGCGCCGCATGGAGATCGCGAGCGGGGCACCGCGGGCAATGGGCGTCCCGCTCAAGGACGCCATAGCGCGCTACTACCGGGCCCACCCGCACCTGAGCCCGCGCTCCGTGCTCGACTACGGCCTGGCGACGGACAAGCTGTTCAGCTGGGCCACCCGTGTGAACATCCGCGTCGCGGACGACCTCACGCGCGCGAAGCTCATGGAGTTTCGCGAGACCCTCATCCGCGAGCCGAAGAAGGTCACGGTGAAGGGCGCCAAGCGAGGGGCGCGCGGTTCGTCGCTCTCGCGTCGGGCCCCGCATAGCGTGAACGGGGAGCTCCGGAAGGTCCGCACGGTGCTCGGTTACCTGCGCAAGATCGACCTGCTTCCGCGCCTCACGAACGACGACCTCAAGGACGGGTGCCAGGCGCTTGCCGTGAACCAAGAACGGATCGCGTACTTACCCGCCGAGCGTTGCCAACAACTGATGACGGCCGCGCTCGCCCATGACGCAGTCGTCTTCGCGGAGACGCGGGAGGAGCACGCGGGCCTGCGCACGCGCGGAACCACGGCGCGCCACACCTCTATCGCACCGTTCGTTGCGTTCGTTCTGTTGACGGGGATGAGGTTCGGGGAAGCGCTTGAGATCAAGTGGGAGCAGATCGACCTGACTGCGCGCGACGACGACGGGCACGAAGTCGGCGAGATCCACTTACTCGCCTCGGGCACGAAGACGAAGCGTGCGCGCACGGTCGGCTTGGACGTGAGCCCTGCGTTGCGCGGCATCCTTCTGATGCTCTTCGAAAGCAGCTGCGGTACCGGGCGCGTATTCAGCTTCACGGAGGGTGTCGCCGAAGCCGCAGCTCGGCGCCTGCGCGACAGCTTCGATGCACCCGCGAACTTCTCTTGGCAGATGCTGCGGCGCACCTGCGGCACGTACCTGACCAACGCGCCCGGAATCTTCGGCGCCGCATCGGCGTACCGCAGCGCCAAGCAGCTCGGCCACAGCGTGCTCGTCGCCGAGAAGCACTACCTCGGCCTCGTTCGCGGCATCCCGCGGACGGCACGTTCGCTCGAGGCCGCGCTTCAGATCGAGTCGCAGCTGCAGTGCATCACGCATCACGCCCGTTCCGCCGTAGAACCGGTTGACGATGGGAAAGGCCTTCAAACAGCGGCTTCCTAGCGCGTGACTGTGCCGAGCTGGGAACTTCTTCCAGTGCATGCTGTAGATCGCGCGTAGAGGTCAACTGCAACGTCCATTGCGGGCGCG
>DASUME010000497.1:0-10296 GCA_036277895.1 Polyangiales bacterium | reverse complement strand
GGCACGGAATGGATCAGAAGCCGGAAAAGCGGAACGGTAAGACGGCCAGGCCGGTAGTGCGCGAGTCGCAGGAGAGCGGCGTTCGTGTGGCACGGATGTTTACCCGACCTGGTGTCGATCCGCTGGACGAGGTCCGCTACGAGAGCCGTGACAGCGTGATCACGGACCCGGACGGGACCGTGGTCTTCCAGCTGAAGGGCGCCGAGATCCCCGCCGACTGGTCGCAGCTCGCGACCGACATCGCCGTCTCCAAGTACTTCCGCAAGGCCGGCATCCACGGCGACAGCAAGAAGGGCGAGACCAGCGCCCGTGATCTCGTCGTGCGCGTCGCCAAGACCATCCGCGAGGCTGGTGAGAAGGCCGGCGGCTACTTCGCGACCACGGAAGATGCGGACACCTTCGAGGCCGAGCTCTCGAACATCCTCATCCACCAGAAGGGCGCCTTCAACTCGCCCGTGTGGTTCAACTGCGGCCTGTTCCAGCGCTACGGCATCGAGGGCTCGGGCGGCAACTGGGCGTTCGATCCGGTCGTCGGCAAGGTGGTCGAGACCAAGAACGCGTACGCGCAGCCGCAGTGCTCGGCCTGCTTCATTCAGAGCGTCGACGATGACCTGATGGGCATCTACGACCTGGTGAAGAACGAGGCGCGCCTTTTCAAGTATGGCTCGGGCACCGGCTCGAACTTCAGCAAGATCCGCGGCAGCACCGAGAAGCTCTCCAGCGGCGGCACCTCCAGCGGCCTGATGAGCTTCCTCGAGGTGCTCGATCGCGCGGCCGGCGCCACCAAGTCCGGCGGCACCACGCGGCGCGCGGCCAAGATGGTCTCGCTCGACATGGATCACCCGGAGATCGAGGACTTCATCACCTGGAAGATGCGCGAAGAGCGCAAGGTAGCGGCGCTGATCGCGGGCGGCTACTCCAGCGACTTCAACGGCGAGGCCTATCACACCGTCAGCGGCCAGAACTCGAACAACTCGGTGCGCGTGAGCGAAGCGTTCATGAAGGCAGTCGAGGAAGACGGCGAGTGGCGCACGTACGAGCGCACCACCGGCAAGGTGGCCAAGACGCTCGACGCGCGTGCTCTGTGGAAGAAGCTCGCGGAGGCGGCCTGGGCCTGCGCAGATCCGGGCGTGCAGTACGACACCACGATCAACGACTGGCACACCTGCGCCGGCACGGACCGCATCAACGCGTCCAACCCGTGCAGTGAGTACATGTTCCTCGACGACACGGCCTGCAACCTGTCGTCGATCAACCTGACCAAGTTCCTCAGCGACGACGGCGCGTTCGATATCGAGGGCTACCGCCACGCGGCGCGCCTGCTGTTCATCGCGCAGGAGATCCTGGTCGACTACTCCAGCTACCCCACCGCGCGCATCGCCAAGAACAGCCACGACTACCGTCCGCTCGGCCTCGGCTACGCGAACCTGGGCACGCTGCTGATGCGGCTTGGGCTGCCGTACGATAGCGACGAGGGCCGCGCGCTGTGCGCCGGTCTGACCTCCATCCTCACCGGCCACGCCTACCTCGTCAGCGCGGAGATGGCGGGCAGCAAGGGCGCATTCGAAGGCTTCGCCAAGAACCGCGACTCCATGCTGCGCGTGATGCGCAAGCACCAGAACGAGTCGCACTCGTGGGAGAACGACTTCGTCGCCGCGGGCACCGGCGCCGATCACATCATCCGTGACGTGCTGCACGCCGGCTCGGAAGACTGGAACGAGGCCGTGCGCCTCGGCGAGAAGAACGGCTACCGCAACGCGCAGGCCACCGTGCTCGCGCCCACCGGCACGATCGGCCTGCTGATGGACTGCGACACCACCGGCATCGAGCCGGACTTCGCGCTGGTGAAGTTCAAGAAGCTCGCCGGCGGCGGCTACTTCAAGATCGTCAACCAGAGTGTGCCCTCCGCGCTCAAGCGCCTGGGTTACTCCGAGGCGCAGGCCGCGGACATCGTCGCCTTCATCAGCGGCACGAACACGTTCATGGGCGCGCCGCACGTCAGCCGTCGCACGCTGCAGGAGCGCGGGCTCACCGACAGCGAGATCGCCAAGGCGGAGAAGGCGCTGTCGGGCGTGTTCGACGTGGCGCAAGCGCTCGCGGTGTGGGTGATCGGCAAGGAGGCGTACGAGCGCCTCGGCATCCCCGCGGAGCAGGCGGCCAAGCCCGGCTTCCACATCCTCAAGCACCTCGGCTACACCGCGGCGCAGATCGAGGAGATCAACGACGTGGTGCTCGGTCGCCAGACGATCGAGGGCGCGCCGCACCTGCGCGCCGAAGATCTTCCGGTGTTCGATTGCGCCAATCGCTGCGGCAAGAAGGGCAAGCGCTTCCTCGCCCCGATGTCGCACATCCGCATGATGGCGGCCGCGCAGCCGTTCCTGAGCGGAGCGATCAGCAAGACCGTCAACCTGCCCCACGACGCCACCGTCGAGGACGTCGCGGACATCTACATGCAGGGCTGGAAGCTCGGCCTGAAGGCGGTCGCGCTCTACCGCGACGGCTGCAAGCTGAGCCAGCCGCTGAACTCGGGCAACGAGGACAGCAAGGACGCGCAGGACAAGAAGGACAAGGCCGAGGCGAAGGAGCTGCCGGTCGCGGTCGCGCCCGTCGCCGCCAAGCCGGCCGCGCGCGTCAACGAAGGCGCCACGCCTCCGCCCACCGTGCGCCACCGCTTGCCCAAGAAGCGCCACGGGTTCACGCAAGAGGCGCGCATCGCAGGGCACAAGGTCTTCTTGCGCACCGGCGAGTACCAGCAGGGGCAGCTCGGCGAGATCTTCATCGACATGCACAAGGAAGGCGCCGCCTTCCGCTCGCTGATGAACTGCTTCGCGATCAGCGTGTCGATGGGCCTGCAGCACGGTGTGCCGCTGTCTAGCTACGTCGATCAGTTCACCTTCACGCGCTTCGAGCCGCAGGGCCCGGTCGAGGGACACCCGAACATCAAGTTCGCCACCTCGATCATCGACTACATCTTCCGCACGCTCGGCGTGGAGTACCTGAAGCGCTTCGACCTGGCACACGTGCCGCCGGACGAGGTGCAGACGGAGCTCAACGAGCCCACGGACGCGCTCGCCGTGCAGGCGTACGCACCCGCGGCCTCGCTTCCGCCGCCCGCCGCGTTCGCGCCGGACAACGCGCCCGCGCGCGCGCCTGCCAGTGTGCTGGACCAGCACCTCGGCGAGATGATGGGTGACGCGCCGATGTGCGACACCTGCGGTCACATCACGGTCCGCAACGGCGCTTGTTACAAGTGCCTGAACTGCGGTGCTTCGATGGGCTGCAGCTAAGGTCGCTGCGTCACGCCCGTGACGCGGCAACCGTACACGTTTCCGGCTGAATTCCAGCGTTTTTGTCTCGCCGCTTTTTATGCAAAGGCGGCGGGACGAGCGCATCGTTCCCTTACCTAGCCTGCCTGGACTCGCTTCTTCGCTTCGTGTGTCGTGTCAGGGGGAGGCGAGTGGATCATGGACGATCTCCAGGTGGTCGAGACGGCAGGGGCGTGGGGGGACGTGGCGCTGCTCGAGGCGATGCCCGAGCGCAGTGCGCGCCAGCGCGAGAGTCATCAGGATCAGTTGGTGCGCTGGGTCGGCGAGACGCTCGCGATCACCGCGCGCGTGGCGAGCTCCGGGCAAGCGGAGCTGTTGCCGGTATTCTGGATCCGGCTCTACGGGCTGCTCACGGATGTGATGGACTTCGTCGAGCTGTCTGCGGAGTCGAGCTTCGACGGCATGATGATGTTCCCGCAGGCGCGGCGCGCCGTTCGCTCGAAGCTGCCGACGGCGTTGAACCGCCTGAAGGCGGAGTTCGAGGAGGACGAGCTGCTGTACATCGAGTACCGGCGCCACGCCGAGTGCGATCCGTTCCAGGCCAAGTATCGGCCGCGTCGCTTGCCGCACGGCGCAACCGCACACGTGCCGTCCGTGCTGCTGGATGGACGGCCCATCACGGTGGAGGCGGCGCGCGGCGCGTTCGACAGGCTGCTGGCGGTGCACGGGCGCGAGGAGCGCATCGGGAGTGCGTTCGCACGTCGCGTTTTGCCCGCGCTGCACGCCGTGGATGCCGCAGCGCGTGCGGAGTGACCCGGCGCTGCGAACGCACATACGGGACGCGCGCTTGCTAGTGCTCGCCTAGGACGCCTCGTGTGCTGCGCGCGCGAGGCGCGGTTGCCGCCTTTCCGCCACAGCTGCGGGCTCTTTCCTTTCGGAGATGCATGGCTACAGCAAGCTGCGATGCGGCCTGGAACGGCCCTTGCTGAGAGTCAGCCCATGGACTCTCTGAAAGGTGTCATCACGAGCCCACTCGGCGGTCCCCTGAAGAAGGCGCGTACGGCCGTGCATGCGGCGAATGATCGCGCGCGCCTGGTTCGCAAGCAGCGCGGCGACGCGACGCCCAGGAACCTCGGCGGCAAGGGTGAGCCGCTCGTCTTGCTGCACCCGTTCGCGCTGTGCAGCGAGGTGTGGCAGCCGATCCTGCCCCTGCTGGAGCGGCATCACGAGGTGTTCTCGCTGCCGATCCCGGGCCACGCTGGCAGCGACCCACTGCCGCAGAATTATCGCTTCACGATCGAGGAGGCGGTCGACCTGCTGGAGGCGAAGCTCGATCAGCTCGGCATCCGCAAGGCGCACCTCGTGGGCAACTCGCTCGGCGGCTGGCTGGCGATCGAGCTGGCGCGTCGCGGGCGCGCGCTGTCCGTGGTGTCGCTCGCGCCGGGAGGCGGCTGGGAAGCCGGCAGCAAGCACCTGAACCGGCTGCTGCGCCGCTTTCAGATGACGCAGTTCCTGCTCTCCTTCGGCGGGCCGGTGGCGATGAAGCTCGCGCGCTGGACGCTGCCGCGCCGGTACTTCCTGCGCGACGCGGTGGCGAACCCGGAGCGCCTGACGCCGCTGGAGGCGCGCTTGCTGATCGAGTCGACCTGGCGCTGCGCGGTCTACGGCGACGTGGTGAAGGCGATCCCCACGCAGCCGCTGTCCGAGCCGTTCGCCAAGCTCCCCTGCCCGGTGCGCCTGGTGTGGGGCGCGAAGGACCGACTGCTGCCGCTGCGCGGCTACTCGGAGCGCTGGCGTCGTGTGCTGCCCGGTGCGGACTGGGTGGTGTTGCCCGAGGTGGGGCACGTGCAGATGTACGACGATCCGCACGCGGTCGCGCGCTCGATCCTCGACTTCACGCGCCGCGCGCGCGAGTGGTCCAGCGCCGACGCCCACCAGCTCGACGAGGCGCTGATCGCCAGCTGATCTTTCACCCCGACCCACGGGCCCGGCGTCATCACGCGCATCTGGAGCGCCAACCCGAGTTGAAGGCTGCATCGAGGGAGCTGCCGCCCCTCACGGTGGAGCTGCGCTACACGAGGGGCGCGCCGAAGGATGCGTATCGCTTCCACGCGCGCTGGACCGGCACGTAGACATTCTCGACGCGCAAAGCCGAGCACCGACAGCGATGGGACTGCGAGGCGCTGCTGAAGGTGGTCGACGCGGGCAAGGTGTTCCCCAGCACGATGCTGTCGTTCCCGCCTTCGTGCTCGCTGTAGCGCTGCCGGCTACGGCATGGACGGACACTCCAGCGCGTCGCTCTCCTGATGCGTGTACGGCTTGGCGAGCCGGTTTACCTTCGCGAACGCGAACGCGAAGCTGATCCGATCGGTGGGCGCCGTGCAGTCGCCATTGCTGGTGCGCACCTCGATCTCGACGCTCTCGCTTCGATTGATCGCGCTGGTGAGCTCCACCCTGGCGCCACAGCCACCTTGTTGGCCCAGCACGGACTTGACCACCACGTAGTTGGCGAAGTCGATGCTGGGCACCTGGGCGGCGTTGGGGCGCGCGGCAAGGTAGGCGTCGTGGAAGCTCTGCGCGTCCTGGAGCACGGTGAAGCCCGGCACGAGCGCGGTGGACTCCGTGACGCAGCTCGCAGAGTCGAGCGGCATCAGCTCGAGCAGCGTGTTGGACTCGAACGGCAGCGGAGCGGCCGCCGCGTTCGCGATCACCTGCGTCTCGTCGTCACCTTCGTCGGCGCACGCGACTGCGGCCAGGCACAGCAAGGTCGAGAGAGTCCGTTTCAACAAGCTGCCTCCATCCACACACGAATGGTCTCCGCTTATCGTGGTGCGCGTCATCCGGAAACAGCGATCGACCGGTCCGGGATGTGGGGCCACAGCGGGTTCCAGCCGTAGCGCAGATGTTCAGCGACGCTGGGCTTGCGCGGGCGCGACGAGGTCCTCGCGCAGCGCCACGCCGGACTCGAGCGCCGAGCGCTCCTGCACGCCCAGCCGGGCGACCAGGCGCTCCAGCTCGCCGCTACCCCGCGACGCGCCGAGCAGCGCGCTCAGCAGCACCACCATGCGCTCGCAGGTGGTCTCCCCCGGCAGCTCGCCGCGCGTCTCCAGCCGGCGCACGCCCGCCTCGAAGCTGCGCCTGGCGCGAGCGCGCGAGCAGCCGATCAGCGCGTCGAACTCCCAGTCCGGGATGCACGCGCCTTCGAGGGCCGAAGCCAGGCTGGTGCGCAACACGTGGAGTTCTCGTTCGCTGAGCTGAAGTCGCGCCACCGTAGCCTCAAGCGGGGGACATCTACCGCGAGGCTGCAGTATCAGCGATGACTGGGCTTGGCCATAGTCATTTGTTCGATTCGCTCTAGCGGCAACGAGCTCGGTGCCTAAGCCGTCACTGGAGGCTTCGCCCGCGAGACTTTGCTAGCTCGTTTCGGCGTGGCTTCCTCGGCTTCCGCAGCGACGTCGCGGTCGGGGTAGATCAGTGGCGGTCGCTCCACGCCGAACAGCTTGTCGAGCATCGCGAGCTGTCCGCGCATCTGTCCGCGCGTGTGCTCCTCGGCGCGCTCGCCGTCGCCCGCGAGGATCGTCTGCGCCAGCGCGTGCCGGTTGCCCGACGCGCGCACCTCCATCACCGACAGCTCCTGCGCCTGCGTGCCCATACGCTGCACGCTCTTGACCAGGCTGTTGAACGCGAGCCGATAGGCGAGGTTGCCCGTGCCGTCGAGCACGCGGTCCCAGAACCGAACCTCCAGCTCGAACACCTCGGCCGGATCCTGGCTCGCGGCCATCTGCGCGCTGATCGCGACCAGGTCATCGCGCAGCTCGGGGCTCGCGCGCAGCGCGCACAGGCGCACGATGTCGGCGGCCATCGCGGCGCGCATCTCCAGCACCGCAAACCAGTGCGCGATCACGTGCGGGTGACCGCGCGCGTACTCGGCGAACAACGCGAGCATCTCCAGCCCTGCGTGGCGCGTGTAGTCCAGCACGCGCGTGTGGCCGCCCTGCGCGATCTTCACCATGTTGGCTTGCGCCAGCCGCTTGAGGGCCTCGCGCACCACGTGGCGGTTGACGTCGAACAGCTCGGCCAGCTCGCGCTCCGAGGGGAGGGCCGAGCTGGCCTGATAACGTCCGCCGATGATCTCCGTGGCCAGCTGCGCGAAGACCTGGTCCGCGAGAGAGCGAGTTTTGACGGCTTCGAGCGGCATGGGAGGGGATGACCTGTGAGGTCGTTATGGCACAGCGAGTCAACTGGCGTGAGGGAAAGGTCTCCAAAGGTCAATTCGAAACTGCTCTCGACGCTCGCTGTCCCCGAGGTTACATGCCGGCCCATGGCAGAGCTGACCCAGACGGCGAAGCGGGCCCTGGCGCCCCAAAAGCAGGATCCGAGAGCGGGACACGCGTCGGGCGACGTACGCGGCACCATCGACGACTACCGCGCGTTCCACGACAACGCGGGCGGCAGCGCCGAGAGCCGCAAGCACGGCTACACGGACATGGTCCGCAGCTACTACGACCTCGCCACGGACATCTACATGCAGGGCTGGGGCGAGTCGTTCCACTTTGCACCGCGCTTCCGTCGTGAGCCGTTCGAGGTCTCGATCGCGCGTCATCAGCACTACCTCGCGTACAAGCTCGGGCTCGACCGGAGCTCGCAGGTGCTCGACATCGGCTGCGGCGTGGGCGGGCCCATGCGCTCGATCGCGCGGCTCACCGGTGCACACATCACGGGTGTGAACCTGAACGCGTACCAGGTGCAGAAGGTGCGCGAGCTGAACCGGCGCGATCGACTCGACGAGCTCTGCGACGCCGTCGAAGCCGACTTCATGAACATCCCACGTGACGAGGGCTCGATCGACGCGGTGTACGCGTTCGAGGCGACCTGTCACGCGCCGGACAAGACGGCGCTGTTCCGCGAGCTGTTCCGCGTGCTCAAGCCGGGCGGCAAGATCGCGATCTACGAGTGGTGCCTGACGGACCGCTACGACGCGCAGAACCCCGAGCACACGAAGATCAAGCGCGACATCGAGGAAGGCAACGGCCTGCCCGACATCTGGACCACCGCGCAGACCGAAGCTTGCTTCCGCGACGCGGGCTTCGAGGTGCTGGAGTGGGAGGACCGCGTGTTCGCCGGCGACCGTGAGGTGCCCTGGTACTACAGCTTGAGCGGCAAGGAGCTCTCGAACACGGGCCTGCGCCGCTCGCCCGTGGGCAAGGTGATGGTGAAGGCGCTGACGCGTACGCTCGAGTTCGCGCGCATCGCGCCCAAGGGCACCGCGGGCATCACGGACTTCCTCAACACGGGTGCCGACGGGCTCGTGCGCGGCGGTGAGCTCGGCGTGTTCACGCCGATGGCGTTCTTCCTCGCGCAGAAGCCGCGCTGAAGCTCAGCGGCCGCTGCCCAGCTTCTTGATCTCGCCGCCGCTGCTGCCGCGCGAGACGCCCTTGTGCAGCACCACCTCGCGGCCCGCGCGCTGCCCGTGGGCGAACACCTCGCGCTGGCTGTGGCCACGATGCGAGATCGTGCGCAGGTAAGGGTGGCGCTGGCGCGTGTACACGTTGCGCGCCGCCGACGGCTGCCAGACCAGACCTTGCGCACGGCTCGCCTTCGCCTGCTGCGCGAGCTTCTGCGCAAAGCCGCTCATCACACCCGCGAGGAACGCGCGGCGATCGGCGTTGCCGCGGATGTTCTGCGCCAGCTGGTGGGCACGCCATAGCCGCTCGCCCGTGCGCACCATGAAGTCGTAGACGTACGCGGCCAGGTCGAGGTTCTCGGGCGTGCCGATCACCTCCATCACGCTGCCGCGCTTGTCATCCTGAATGCGAAACGCGGGCACCCAGATCACGTCGACGAAGAAGTGATCGCGCAGCAGGTTGCCGAGCCTGCGCTCCCACTCCGTCACGCGGCCGGTCACACGCCCGATGTCGCGGAACGCGTACTGCGACGGCGTGTCCTCGTCGAGCGAGACGTTGTGCTTGAGCATCAGGCGCTGGGCGGCCGCCGCCGCGGCCTCGGCCTCGTGCTGGTTGTCGCTCTCGGCCAGCGCGAGCAGCTTGTGTACCCGCTCGAGCACACGCTTGCCCTCGGCGTCGAGCGTGAGGTCCGGGATCCCGCTGGCGCGCGCGTCGATGCCGAGCCGCTCGCACACGGCGCGGAACGCGGGCCCGTGCGGCGGCTCGTCCTCGCGCAGCACCTCGTGCACGTACTGGTGCGCCATCTCGTGCTTGAGCACCTCGAGCACCACACCCCAGCTCTCGGTGCGCTCCAGGAACGGGCGCGAGAACTCGATCGTCCTGGCCTCGCGCAGCCAACGCGCCAGGAACGACTCCGCCTCGCTGAGCGAGATCTGCGGCGTGGACAGCGCGCCCTTGAAGTGGCTCTGGTTGAACGCGCGGTGCGCCACCAGCAGCTCGCGGACCGCACCCGCCTTGGGCTCGGTCACGGCTGCGCCTTCGCGGGCGGTGCGATCGGATCGGGCGCAAAGCCGCTCGGGCGGCGCTCCATGTCCTCGAAGTCGATCGGGTAGATGCGCTCGGTGTGAACCTCGGGCTTGTCGCGCTTGCGCAGCTCGCTGACCAGCGCGTCGAGCGCCTTCTGCCGCCGCTCGCGCCAGAGCCTGGTGCGGATCGAGGGCGCCGCGCCGTCGAGCGCGACCTCACGCTCGGGCCGCTCGCCGCTCAGGCGCACGATCGCGAACTGCTTGTCGAACGCGACCGGCTCGCTGGTGTCGCCGATCTCGTTCAGTCCGAACGCCGCGGCGCGTACGGTCGCGGGCAGCTCCGGCCGCGGCTCGCCGGCGACCGCTTCGCGTGTGAAGTATCCCAGGTCGCCGCCCTGCACCTTGCTCTGCGGCTCGCGGCTATGCTGGCGCGCGAGCTCGCCGAACTGGCGTGCGTCGGCCTTGCGCGCCGCGGGGAGCAGGTCCTGCGCCTCGGCCGCCGTGTCGAGCACGATCACGCTCGCGCGCCGCACCGCCGGGCGATGGAACTCGGCGGGGTGCGCGTCGTAGTACGCCTGCAGGTCTGCCTGCGGCACGCTC
>DASUME010000496.1:0-17341 GCA_036277895.1 Polyangiales bacterium | reverse complement strand
GTTGATGCGCGGCGCCGTGTTCGTGCGCTGCTTGGGGACCGCGTGGCGATAGAAGCGCTGCGTGGTACCGCGCATCACCAGCAAGCTGCCGTGGGTCAGCGCGACCTCGAGCGCATGATCGCTGCGGCGATGCCGGAGCTGGAAGCGGCGCGTGGCACCGAGTGACAGCGAAGCCACGATCGGGTCGGGGCCGAGCTCGGGCTCGCTGTCGCTGTGCAGGCCCATCGAGTCCCGGCCGTCGCGGTACAGGTTGCAGAGCACGCCGTTGAACGCGAGGTCGCTCTGCGCGAGCTTTGCGCGCAGCGCGCGGAGTGTGGGTGTCCAGGGCAGCGGCTCGTGGCGCACTCCCGAGTACGCGTAGACAGCCTCGGCATCGCCCACCCAGGCCACCAGACGCGGCTGCATCACCTCACGGCCGAACAGCTTGATCGCGCGCGCCTCGAACGGGATCTCGCGCATGAGCGCGAGCTGGACGGCATCGGCCTCGGGCAGCCACTCCGGATCGAGCTCGAGGTACGCGCCGTCCTGGAGCTCGATGCGCTGCATGAGCGCGGTCTGTCACGCCGGCAGCGCGCGTGCTACGCGAGCAAACGCATGGAGAGCCCGCTCGAGCGCGTCGGTCGCGAGCTGCTGGAGGGCGCGGGCGAGGCCCTGCTCGCGCAGCCGCTGGACCGGCTCGCCGAGCGCGTGCGCGACGAGGACGCGCGCGAGTTCCTGCTCGCGCTGCACGCGTCCGGCACGAGCCACCGTCTGCGCGAGGCACTGGAGACGGGCTCGCTCGCGCGCTTCGCCGCCGAGACCTGCACCGAGCGCGAGGAGCAGGCGCTGTGTCGGCTGCTCGCCAGCTGGCTCGGACGCGGCGCCACCGGCGGCGACGATCCCGAGCGCCTGGTGCGCATCCCGGCGCCCCCGCGCGGCCCGGCCTTCGTGGCCTGGGCCGAGCAACACGGCGTGCTGCGCGAGCTGATGCAGCCCGCGGCGGATTTGTTCGAAGGCGCGCGCGGCACGATCGCCGACGCGTGTGTCGAAGGCGACCACGACGCGCGGGCGTGGGCCCGTGCGCGGGCGGCCTGGCGCGAAGGCGAGCTCGCGCGCGCACGCTTGCACGCGTCCCCGTTGCCGGAAGGGGCGCTCGGCATGTTGGCGCGCCGGCTGCGCGCGCTGAAGCAGGATCGAGCCTTCGAGGCGCTGCGCTTCGTGCCTGCACGCCCGGTCGAGCTCGATCGTGCGACCGGGGTCCTGGAAGGCAGCGTGGTGCGCGACGGCACGCCGCTGCGCGTGCGGTTGATGTTGTCCGGCTACGAACAGCGCGCGCTCGGCCATCACTGCGCCGACTGCGGCAAGGCGCGCTGTATGCACGTCGCGGCGCTCGCCGCGCGCTTGTTCGAGGCCTGCGTCTCGAAGCAGGACAGGCTGCACGACGCGCTCGCGCGCTTCGTGGCGGTGCCTTCCTGGAAGCGCTTTCTCGGTGCGCTCGGCCCCGCCGAGCAAGAGGCGCCGCAGTCGCTCAAGTTCTCGCTGCGTGACGATGGAGAGCGCCTGATCCTGGGCGTGCTGCGCAACGGCAAGCTCGCGTCCCCCGCCAAGCTCGCGCGATCGTCCGAGGTGTCCGATCGTGATCGCAGCGTGCTGGCGGCGATCACCACACGCAGCCTGAGCCCGAGCTACGCGCCCGCTGACGCGCAGCTGTTGCGCACGCTGATCGAGCACCCCGCGCTGCACGGCGACGACGGCCCGCTGACGGTGCTCGAGCAGGCGCTCGATGTGACCGTGCTGGAGCAACCGGAGGGCATGGTGCTGCGCGCTTCGCTCGCGGGCCAACCGGTGACGCCGGTGCCGCTGCGCGCGGGCGCACCGAGCCGCGACTATCTCGTCCGGGTGCAGGGCGGCGTGCTCACCTTCGCGCCGCTGACGCCGCCGCTGCAGCGCTTGCTGCAGGCGCTGGAGACGTTCCAGGGCACGCTGCCGCCAGAGAGCTTTCCGGAGCTGGCCGCGCAGCTCGCGCCGCTGCGTCAGGTAGCGCGCGTGAGCACGCCGAAGGCGCTCGAGGGCTACCAGCGCCCCGCGCCCGCGAAGCTCTTGCTGCGCATCACGCCGGGGCTCGACGAGGGCGTCGACCTGAGCCTGCTGGTGCGCGCGTTACCGCTCGCGCCGCTGTGGCCGCCGGGGGCGGGCCCGAGCCTGGTGCACGGCATGGAAGACGGGCACCCGGTCTCGGTGCGGCGCGAGCTGGCCCAGGAGCGTGCGCTGGCCGAGACCGTGACCCAGGCCCTGGGGTTCGCCGAGCTGTTCGCGTTGAGCGGCCCGAACGAGCGCCGCGTGGAGAGCACGCAGGGCGCGCTGGAGCTGCTCGCGCGCGCCGCACGCCTGCACGACGTGCTCGACATCGAGTGGGCCGAGCGCGCGCGCTCCTTGCGCATCGCCGACACCGTGCGCAGCGGCGACCTGAAGATCCAGCTGTTCAAGCGCGGCGACTTCTGCGCGCTCGAGGGCGGCGCGCAGCGTGGGGAGCTGACGGTCGCGGTGGAGCGGCTGCTCGAGGCCGCGCGCACCGGGGAGCGCTTCGTGCCCGTGGGCGGTGGCTCGTACGTGGAGCTGGAGCGCGAGCTGTTCGAGCGGCTGGAGAACGCGCAGCTGTGCATGTCGCCCAGGTTCGGCACGCTCAGCTTGAGCGCCGCGGCCGTGCTGCCGTGGCTCGGCGAGCTCGACACGCAGACTGAAGCCGGCGACGCCGACACCGCGCACTGGCTGGAGCTCAGCAGGGAAGCCGTGACGCTGCGCGGCGAGCTCGCCCTGCCGCTGCGCGACTACCAGCGCGAGGGAGCGGCCTGGCTGGTCCAGCGCAGCCGCTGGGCACCCGGCGTGTGCCTCGCGGACGAGATGGGGCTCGGCAAGACGGCGCAAGCGATCGCGCTGCTCGTCGAGCGTGCGGGTCCTGCGCTGGTGTTGGCGCCGACGTCCGTGGTCGACAACTGGGTCAGCGAGCTCGGGCGGTTCGCACCCTCGCTGAAGGCGCTGCGCTACCGCGGCAGTGATCGCGCGGCGCAGCTCGCCCGCGTGGACGCGACCAGCGTGCTGGTGACCAGCTACGACACCATGCTGCGCGACGCGGACGAGCTCGCCGAGCGGCGCTGGTCGACCTTGATCTTCGACGAGGCGCAAGTGCTCAAGAACGCGCGCACGCTGCGTGCGCGGGCGGCGGCGAGCCTGCAGGCGGAGTTCCGGGTCGCGCTCTCGGGCACGCCGATCGAGAACCGGCTCGGCGACCTGTGGAGCCTGTTCCACCTACTCGCTCCCGGCTTGCTCGGCAGCTGGGGCCGCTTCCGCGCGCGCTTCGCAGTGCCGATCGAGCGCTACGAGAACCCGTCGCGCCGCGCCGCGCTGCGCGGGCTGGTCGCGCCGTTCATGCTCCGACGCACCAAGCGCGAGGTCGCGCGCGAGCTGCCGCCGCGCACGGAGGTGGTGCACTTGGTGGAGCTCTCGCAGGCCGAGCGCGACCTCTATGACGCGGCGCTCGCCTACGCGCGCCGCGCGCTCGGCAGGCGGCCAGGCGTCGATGACACCGCGCGTACGGTGCAGATCCTCGCCGAGCTGACCCGTCTGCGCCAGCTGGCCTGCCACCCGCGGCTGGTGCTCGGCGACACGCGCGTATCGTCCTCGAAGCTGCAGGCGCTGCTGACGTTGCTCCAGGACATCCTGCCGCGCGGGCACCGGGCGCTGATCTTCAGCCAGTTCGTGCGCCACCTGGAGCTGGTGCGCGAGGCGCTGGACGCGCGCGGCCTGGCCACGCTGACGCTCGATGGCAGCACGCCCGCGGGCGAGCGCAGCGCGCGCGTGGCGGACTTTCAGCGCGGCGTGGCGTCGGTGTTCCTGATCTCGCTCAAGGCCGGCGGCACCGGCCTCAACCTGACCGCGGCGGACTACGTGATCCATCTCGACCCGTGGTGGAACCCGAGCGCCGAGGATCAGGCGAGCGATCGCGCCCACCGCATCGGGCAGCAGCAGCCAGTGACGGTGGTGAAGCTGGTCTCGCAGGGCACGATCGAGGAGCGCGTGCTCGGTCTGCACGTGCACAAGCGCCGGCTCGCCCAGGTGGTGCACGAAGTGGACACCAACGAGGGACTCGACGCGGAGACGCTGGAAGCACTGATAGCTGATTGATCGGGCGGATGTGCACGGTGGCAGAAATGCGCGGGCTGAGGCGACCGCGCTGCCGGCACGCTTGCAGGGCACAAGGAATGTGCGCTGCACAAGGGTTTTCCGCCACGCCCACAGTGGCGCGCTTCTTGATATCCTTGGCGGCAACCGAGGAGCGTCCATGTTCAGCAAGCTGCTCAAGAGCGCGGATCTGCGCCAGCTGTCGAGCTTCGTGTCGCCTGCCTTCTTCGACGTCTTACCCGCGCGCAAGATCTGGAGCCGCGGCCGTGCGCTGATGATCAGCAAGAGCAGCCCCGAGTACCGCGACGCCGTCAGCGCGCGTGCGAGGTCGCTGCAGGCCGTGCCGTTGGCGGTGGAGCTGCCGGGCCAGCCCGTGTCGCGCGACACGCTGGGCGACGACCAGAAGGCGCACGCCACGCGCCTGGTCACGCTGTACTTCGAGCAGATCTACTCGGACACGCCCACGCTGCTCGACCTGCGCGGGCAGAGCGCGCGCTCGCGGCCGGGGCAGCTGGCGTGGGACCCGGCGCCGTGGGTGGCGCGCTGGTCGCCCGACTTCCACACCGCGCTACGCAACCTCTACGAGGGCTTCTACGCGCCCGACGACGCGCTGCTGACCGAGAGCCTGAAGGCGCTGCGCATCGACATCGCCGAGGACCTGTTCCGCCAGCACTTCGGCGCGCACCCCGAGGCGCAGCGCTTCGTGATGAAGGACTTCGTGAACACGTTCCACCAGGTGTTCGTGCGCTGCAAGGAGCAGAAGCGCGAGCTGCACGAGGACTTCCTGG
This sequence comes from Polyangiales bacterium, assembly GCA_036277895.1. GTDB lineage: Bacteria > Myxococcota_A > Polyangia > Polyangiales > DASUME01 > DASUME01. The sequence continues at coordinate 12,395 of DASUME010000496.1, read as the reverse complement.
CGCTCGGCGTGTACCTGGCGACGCTCTACGATCACCTCGACGGCATCCCGGTCGAGATCGATGTGGCCGGCTGCTACGCACGGGCACGGCGGCGCGCCAAGGAGGCGCGCACCAACGGCGCGGCGACGGTCGATGGGCAGGCTCGCCATGGGTGAGCGCCGCAGGGTCTTGTTGACGGGCGCCACGGGCTTCGTGGGCTCGCGCTTGTTCCCGGTGCTGCAGGCACAGGGGTACGAGGTGGTCGGCGGCACGCGCGACGTCGAGGCCGCACGCCGCAAGTTCCCAGGCAAAGAGTTCGTGCAGCTCGACATCACAGACGGCAAGAGCGTGCGCGAGGCGCTGCAGCACTGCAGCGCGGCCGTCTACCTCGTGCACAGCATGGCCACCGGCCACGACTACGAGCGCATCGAGCGCGACTCCGCGCAGACGTTCCGCAGCGCGGCGGCCGACGCGCACCTGGAGCGCATCGTGTACCTGGGCGGCATGCCTCCGAAGGGCAAGCCCTCGCGCCACCTGCGCAGCCGCATGACCACGGGCGAGATCCTGCGCGGCGGCAGCGTGCCCACGATCGAGCTGCAGGCGACGATGGTGATCGGCAGCGGCAGCGAGAGCTTCCGCATGGTGCGCGACCTCGCCGCGCGCTTGCCGGTGATGTTGTTGCCGAAGTGGGCCGAGAGCATCACCGAGCCGATCGCGCTGGACGACGTCACGTTCGCGCTCGCGTACGCGGTGCACTACGCGCCGGCCGTGAGCCGCGCCTACCCACTACCCGGGCCCGAGAAGATGACCGCGCGCGACATCCTGGGCCGCACCGCCGGCTTGATGGGCCGCCACGTGCGCATGTTCGGCGTGCCGGTGATCACGCCCAAGCTGTCGAGCTACTGGATTCGCTTCGTCACCCGCGGCAACCACCACGTGACCGACGAGCTGGTCGAGGGCCTGCGCAGCGACATCATCGCGCCCGACCTCGGCTTCTGGAAGCTGTGTCCCGAGCACGAGCGCCAGAGCTTCGACCATGCCGCGCGCAAGGCGCTCAACGACGAGGAGTCCGGGCTCTCCACCGGCGCACTCCTGATCGAGACGGCGATCGACCGCTTCAGTCCGAAGCGGCAACCAGGGCGGAGCTCATGAGCACCAGCACCGCATCTCCCGAGATGCGAGTCGAAGCGGAACGCGAGCAGCCTGCGCTCGTGGCGGACAAGACGAGCAAGTTCTCGCGCCGCTACGTGGTGTTCATCGTCGCGCTGACGGCGGCCTGGGGCGTGCTGATGAACCAGTTCGGCTCCAGCCCGATCTACTGGGTGATGGGCCCGTACTCGGCCGGGGTGTGCGTGGCGCTGCTGGTCGCACGCGGCCATGCGCTGCGCGCGCGGCTGCGGCCGACGGTGAAGACCGTCGCCATCGGCGTGGGCATGGGCGCGCTGATGACGGTGTGCACGTACCCCGCGTTCGACCTCGCGCGGCGCTTCTTCCCGGCGCTGGCGGCCAACGTGGCAGACCTCTACCGGCAGTCACAGAACGAGCGCCTGGGCGTGGCGCTGGTGGCGGTGGTCGTGATCTTGACCGCCGAGGAGCTGCTCTGGCGCGGCGCGTGGTTCGAGGCCTGGGTGGCGCGCATCGGGCCCTTCAAGGCCTGCGCGCTGTGCGTGCTGAGCTACGCGCTGACGCAGCTGTGCAGCGGCTCGTTCATCGTCTGCCTGCTCGCGATCGTGTGTGGCACGGTGTGGACCGCGATGCGCTACTACACGGGCTCGATCGTGCCCTCGCTGATCGCGCACGCGATCTGGACGCCGACGGTGATCTTACTGATCCCCGTCACGTGGCAGTAGGCTGAGCCGGGTCGCACGCCGGCCGGTACGCGGCGCGTCGTGCACCGGCACGTAGTCGAGCTCTCTGCCCTCGCGCGCGGCGCGGAGCAGCATGCCGCCACGGCTCATGTCGCCGCGGCCGACGAACTCGCGCGGAAACAGCAGGCGCTCGCCGAACACGCCGAGCAGCGGGTCGACGTACTTGGGCGTGGCGATGCTGCCGAGCAGCACGACCTCCCCCGCGTGCTCGCGCGAAAGGCGCTCGGCGTCGCGCACCAGCGGCCCGCGGAAGCTGTCGTTGTCGCCGACCTCGACCTGGCCGATCGCCGCCAGCTCGTGCGCGCGGATGCGTGTCGCCGGGCGGCACAAGCCCTGGCCCGGTGTGATGATCAGCGCGCCGGGGACCTTGCCGACCGCGAGCGCGAACTTGGTGGCGTAGGTGAGCTTGCCGCGAAAGTACAGGCTGCTCAGCCACGCGAACACGTCGCCCAGGGCTGCACCGCTCTCGCTCTGCAGGCTCGCGCCGGGCTCGAACGCGGCGTGCATCAGCAGCGACGCGCGCGTGCCCGCGCTGCGTGCGGGCGAGAGCAAGAAGACGCGGCCGGCCATGCCCGAGAGGTAGCCGTTGCGCGGCCCGGTGGCCAGCGGCTCCGCGCGCGAGCAAAATGAGGTCCCGATGGCCAACTTCCCGCACCTGCTCGCTCCGCTCGATCTCGGCTTCACCACCCTGCGCAACCGCGTGGTGATGGGCTCGATGCACACCGGGCTCGAGGACAAGAAGAGAGACTTCCCCAAGCTCGCGGCCTACTTCGCCGAGCGCGCACGCGGCGGCGTGGGCTTGATCGTGACCGGCGGCTTCAACCCGAACTGGGAGGGCTGGTTTTATCCGTTCGCGGGCGCGCTCACCTCACGCAGCGAGCTGGCCCAGCACCGGCTGGTCACGAATGCGGTGCACGAGGCAGGCGGCAAGATCTGCATGCAGGTGCTGCACGCGGGCCGCTATAGCTACCACCCGCTCAGCGTGTCCGCGAGCCGCATCAAGGCGCCGATCAACCCGTTCAAACCACGCGCCCTGAGCGAGCGCGGCATCGAGCGCACGATCGAAGCGTTCGTTCGTGCGAGCGCGCTCGCGCAGGATGCCGGCTACGACGGCGTCGAGATCATGGGGAGCGAGGGCTACTTCATCAACCAGTTCACCTGCGCGCGGGTCAACGAGCGCAAGGACCGCTGGGGCGGCAGCATCGAGAACCGGATCCGGCTGCCCGTGGAGATCATCCGCCGCACGCGCGACAAGGTCGGCGAGCGCTTCATCGTGATGTACCGGCTCTCGGTGCTGGACCTCGTCGAGGGCGGCAACACCTGGGACGAAGTGGTCACGCAGGCGAAGGCGATCGAGGCCGCAGGCGCGACCATCCTGAGCACGGGCATCGGCTGGCACGAGGCGCGCGTGCCCACGATCGTCACGTCCGTACCGCGCGCGGCGTTCAGCTTTGCGGCCGAGCGCCTGCGCAAAGAGGTCGCGATCCCGGTCGTCGCCTCCAACCGGATCAACCGTCCGGACGTGGCCGAGGACCTGCTCGCGCGCGGCACGTGCGACCTGGTGTCGATGGCCCGGCCGTTCCTCGCCGACGCCGAGTTCGTGAACAAGGCGGCCGCGGGCAAGGCCGACGAGATCAACGTCTGCATCGCCTGCAACCAGGCCTGCCTCGATCACACGTTCAAGCTCAAGCGCGCCAGCTGCATGCTCAACCCGCGCGCGTGCCACGAGACCGAGCTGATCAGCGCGCCCGTCACCCGGCGCAAGACGATCGCGGTCGTGGGCGCGGGGCCGGCGGGCCTGGCGTTCGCGGTCGAGGCGCAGAAGCGCGGCCACCAGGTGACGTTGTTCGAGCAGGCTGCCGAGATCGGCGGCCAGTTCAACATGGCCAAGCGCATCCCGGGCAAGGAAGAATTCAGCGAGGCGCTGCGCTACTTCGCGCGCCAGCTCGAGCTCGCGGGCGTGAACGTGCGCTTGTCGACGCGCGCCGACGCCGCGCTGCTGGCGAGCTTCGACGAGGTGGTGCTCGCCACCGGCGTCACGCCGCGCACGCCGAGCATCGCAGGCAGCACGCACCCGAAGGCGCTCTCGTACGTCGACGTGCTCTTGCGCGGCGCAGCGGTGGGCAAGAAGGTCGCGATCGTGGGCGCGGGTGGCATCGGCTTCGACGTCGCGGAGTTCCTGTCGACGGACGCGTCGCCCACGCTCCACCCGGCAGCCTGGTACGCCGAGTGGGGTGTCGATCCCACGCTGCAGCAGCGCGCCGGCCTGCGCCCGAAGGAGACCGCGCCCTCCCCGCGCCAGATCTTCCTGCTGCAGCGCAAGGACGAGTCGCTCGGCAAGCGGCTCGGTGCGACCAGCGGCTGGGTGCATCGCGCGAGCCTCAAGGACAAGCGCGTGGAAATGATCCAGGGTGTGGAGTACCAGCGCATCGACGACACCGGCCTGCACATCCAGGTCGGCAAGGAGACGCGCGTGCTCGACGTGGACCACGTGGTGTTCTGCGCCGGGCAGGAGCCACAGCGCGAGCTGCAGGCCACGCTGGGTGCGCGGCGGGTGCACCTGATCGGCGGCGCCGATGTGGCCGCCGAGCTCGACGCCAAGCGCGCGATCAAGCAGGCGACGGAGCTGGCTTTCACCATCTAGGGGGACCCATGGATCTGGCCACGATGTACCGACAGGCTTCGCAACTTCCGGTGCTCGGCAAGCGCGTCTTCTCGCAGCTCGTCGCCTTCCAGGCGCCCTACTTCGGCAGCATCGCGCCGGTGTTCGAGCGGCTGGAGCCGGGCTTCGTCGAGGTGTCGATGAGGAACCGGCGCGCCGTGCACAACCACCTCGGCACCGTGCACGCGATCGCGATGTGCAACCTGTGTGAGGCCGCGGCCGGCATCCTGATCGAGGCCTCGCTGCCCAAGTCGCTGCGCTGGATCCCGCGCGGCATGACCACCCGCTACCTGAAGAAGGCGGAGACCGATCTGGTCGCGCGCTCGAGCATGGAGATCCCCGCGCGCGACTTCGTCGGCGACGTGACGCTGCCCGTGCAGGTGTTCGACGCGCGCGGTCAGGTGGTGATGGAAGCGGACATCACGATGTACGTCTCCTTGCAGAAGAGCGCCAAGTCGTAAAGCTACGCGGGTGCGCTTCTGGCTCTCGCTGCTGCTCGCCGCCTCGATCACCTTCCCCGTGCGTGCCCAGGGAGGCTCGGAGGAGCCGGCTCCCGAGCCCAAGGAGGCGGACTCGGAGGAGGAGTCGCACAAGGATGAGAAGCCGCCCGAGCAAGCGGACAAGGGCTTCGACGAAGAGGCCGACTACCTCGCGCTCGCGGACGCGCCGGTGTTCTTGCCACGCAGCTACCTGTACTGGGGCACGGCCACGGGGCCGAAGTACGCGCGTGAGGATCTGACGTTCGCGCTCGAGTACGCCCTGCACCTCTCGATCTACACCAACGTGCGCGACCAGGCGCTGAACGGAAACAACTGGGCCGGCGCGGTGACGCTCACCTTCGAGGGCGACCTGCGCATGTTGAACAGCGAGTCCAAGCCGGTGCGCATGCCCTCGTACCGGCCGAACTTGAACGGCCAGCTGTTCTACATCTGGCATCGCCCGCAGCCGGTGCTGCTCGGCTTTCGCTTCGCGCTCGAGCACTACTCCAACGGCCAGGAGCAGTGCGCGTTCGACCGCAACCTCCCAGACGAGTCCGACGCCTGCCGCGTGGCGACCGACGCCGTGACCAACCCCGCGCGCCAGCTCAACCGCATCAACGGCAACTTCGCCACCAACGGCTACATCTTCGAGCTGTACGCGCGCGTCCACCAGACCAACTCCAAGGGCGTCTCGATCGGCCACCTCGCCGCGGGCGTGGGCGCGTTCGGCATGGTGCAGCGCGGCGCGCTCGCGCTGGAGCCGTACATGCGGCGGCTCTACGGCTGGGGGCGCCTGTCGGCGAGCATCGAGGCCAAGAAGCGCTTTGGCTGGGCCACGCTGACCGCACGCGTCAGCGGTGCCTGGTACCCCAGCACCGACGGCAGCACCCCGAGCAAGACCGGCATCGCGGAGGCCGTGATCGGGCCGTACTGGCTGACCGGGCTCGGCTTCTTCGCGCGCTACTACGGCGGTCGCGACTTCTACAACGCGTTCTTCGTCGACAGCATCCAGCAGTTCGCGGCCGGCCTCGCCTGGGACGGGGAACGTCCATTCAAATTCAAGCGCGACTAACTCTCTTCCACGAAGTCTGGGCTGCTCCAGACGCCGTCTTCATCGCGCTCGCACACCGGCAGCCAGGCTTCGTCGGGGGGCTCCCACTCGGTGATCAAGTCCTTGAATTCCAGGATGCCGGGGATGTGCGGCTCGACCACGTTGGTCATGCAGCGCGCGATGCGCAGCGCGCGGCCGTGGTAGCGCAGGGTTCGGTTGCGCACGACGAGCGAGAACGCGAGCAGGCTGCGATCGGACACGTGCGCGGCGCGCTCCACCACCAGCGCCGGGTTGAGCAGCGACGCCTCGTACGCCTCGCGCCCGTCGAGCACCACCTCGTGCAGGAGCAGGTGGAAGCGGAAGTTGGAGCGCTTGGCGAGCTTGGGCTCGGCGTCGCCGTAGAAGTGCGGCTCGGTGCGCAGCCGCAGCAGGTACACGTAGCGCTCCGCGAGGCGCTCGAAGCGCAAGAGCTGCGCCTTGCCGAAGCGCTCCTCGACGGCGCTCGCGATCATGTCGACCGCGCCGTAGCTCTCGCGACCCGAGGCCACCGCGGGCACGAAGTCCTCCCAGAAGCGATCGACTTCCTCGCTCTGTAGATCCGAGTGCGCGCGCACCGCATCGTAGTCGAGCGCGCGCTTGTCGCGCACCATCGCACGCAGCGCGAAGCTCTTCTTGCGCCAGTGCACGAAGTCCGGGTGAAACAGCTCCGGCGGCGGCAGCCAGTGCTGCCACGTCAGCGGCTCCAGGCCGCGTGCCTCGAACGCGACGCCCAGGTGGCGCGAGCGCCAGGTATGGTTCGCGTTCAGCCCCTGCGGCGTCAGCGCGCGCAAGCTAACGCGCACGAACTTGGGCGGCCGTGCCGGGAACGGGTTGTGTCCCATCAGCGCGAGCACGCTCGGCTCACCCTCCAGCAAGCGCTGCGCGAGCCGATCGAGCCAGTTGTAGTGCGAGTACGGCGAGAACCCGATCACCTTGCCCGCGCCGACCAGGCTGGCGAGGTAGTCGCTCTCGCTCATGCCCGCGCCCGCATACACGCACAGGTGATCGATGCGCGGGTGATGCGGCGCCACGATTGGACACGGGCTGTCCGGCTCGGTGGGCATGTAGCGATAGCCGTAGGGCTTGAACAGCGCGCCATCTTCGCTGCCCTCGAACACCGGCACGATCTTGATCGGCGGCGAGGAGTTGGGCGGGAACACGCCGTACGCGTGGATCAGGCGGAACGGCGAGAGCGCGCGGTAGAAGCCGATCAACGCGCGCAGCCAGGGCCGCTTCCAGGTGATGTCCTCGAACGGCCAGTGGATGAACGTGTGCGTCGCCCAGCTGTTGACGGGGAAGTACAGCAGCGAGCCGAACAGCAGCGCGAGCAACGACGCGTGCGCCAGAGCATGCGCCTGGATCAGCGGCCAGGTGGTGTCGAACAGCGAGCTCTGCGTGTCGAGCAGCGCCACACACAGCGCGCCGTAGCCGATGTTGAAGAAGCCCCAGTTGCCGGTCGCCCAGATGCCACCCATCAGCGCGCTCAAGCCGAGCGCCGCGATCGTACGCGCCGCGCCGCGGAAGAACGCGAGCCCCGGGCAGACCACCTCCACGAGCCACATGAAGGCGTACGACGCGCGCAGAAACCACCCGGGCGCATGCTGCAGCCGAAACCCGAGCGGCGTGCAGATCGGCATCCAGGCCAGGAAGCCGCGCAGGTACAGGCTGTCTCCGGGCTTGGTGCCGAGGAACTTGAGCTTCGCGAAGCCCCACATCAGGCGGATCAGCAGGAAGCGAAACGCGAACGTGGCGATCGGGAGCGGCAGTGCCTCGACTTCGAGCGAGGGCAACGCGGGCACGGACGGCAAGAACAGCGCGAGCGCCCCCGCCTCGAGCAGCAGGCAGTCCCACGGGAACATCAGCGCACACACGTCGAGCGAGAGGTAGATCGCCCAGCACAGCAGCAGCGCCAGCCAGCCGCCCGGGCCGCCGTAGGCGGCGAACAGGCCGGCCGCGATGCCCACGCGCGGCAGCGCCCAGAGCATGCGATCGCTCGCGCTCAGCCAGAGCAAGGTCGGCAGCCGCACGAAGCGCAGCGGCCCCGGGAAGTGCTCGCGCATGGCGGCGAGCTGCGCGTGCGCGGGCGAGATGCCGCGCTGGCCGACCAGCCCCAGCACCTGCCCGGCCAGCGACGCGAAGGCGATCGCGAACAGCAGCCCGACCAGGCGCGGCACCAGGCCCCAGACGAGCGCCGGCGGCAGGCCGGCCGAGAGGCGGTCGATCAGCTCGTTCACAGCCCTTCTATACCGCCTTGCACGACCGCGTGGAGACTCATGATTTTGCACCAATACTGGAGCGGCTGACCGACGCGACCGGTGCACTGGCCACGCGGTCTTGTCGCGAGGTCACGGTAGTCAAACCGTCCGCTGCCCGCGGAGGATACATTCCACAGCATGCAGCTGGCTCCGTCGCCCGGACAACCTTGTTACTCGGCTCGCCTGCTCGCGCCCTTCGTGGGCGTGCTGCGCGAGCACTCCACGTTCCCGGAGGAGTCGCTCCGCTGGATCGCCACGCTCGACCCCGACACCCGGGTGCACGTCAGCGCCGTCAACACGCTGCTCGATGCGGCGCTGCAGCTCACCGGCGACCCGCTGCTCGGGCTCAAGGCCACCGAGCGCTTCGCGGCCGGTGACGTGGGCATCCTCGACTTCATCCTCAGCTCCGCCGAGAGCGTGCGCGCCGCGCTCCAGAGCGCAGGACGCTACATGCGCCTGATCAACGACAGCTCCCTCTGGACCCTGGAGCTCGACGGCGAGCTGGTGCGCGTGCGGCTGGAGAGCTCGGTGAAGCTCGCGGCGGCGGCGGAAGACTTCGGCCTGATCGGCTTCATCCGCAATCAGTCGCCGAACTGGCCCGAGGGCATGGTGGAGGAGCTCGACGTGTGGCTCTCGCACCCGGCGCCGGACGACGCGCAGCCGTACATCGAGCGGCTCGCGCCGGCGCGGCTGCACTTCGGGGCACCGCTGACGGGCTTCGGCTTTCCGGCGCGCTTCCTCGATCAGCCCCTGCGCAAGGCCGATCCGCGCCTGCACGACGTGCTGCGCCGCTACGGCGAGTCCACGCTCGCCGCGCTGCCGCAGGCCGAGAGCGTGACCGAGAAGGTGCGCGGCTTCGTGGTCGAGCGACTCGCCAGCGGCAGCTTCAGCCTCGACGACGCGGCCCGACGCCTGTGCATGAGCTCGCGTACGCTCGGCCGCCGGCTCGCCGACGAGCACACCACGTTCAAGGAGCTGGTGGACGAGGTGCGCCGGTCGGTCGCGCTGCGCATGGTGGCCGGCCACGACCTCGGGCTGTCCGAGGTCGCGCTGCTCGCGGGCTTCACGGAGACGCCGTCGTTCTACCGTGCGTTCCGGCGCTGGACCGGCGTGACGCCGAGCCAGTACCGCATGGCCCACCGCGGCGATCTGCGCGGGCTGCGCTAGGCGCTACTCCGCGACGGCCGCGCTCTCCACAGCGTGGAGCTCGAGCACGTCGCTCTTGGCGGGCGGCGGCGGGCGGCGGATCAGCTCGTAGCTGCCCAGGTCGAGCTCGCCGCCGATCGTCCAGGTGCGCAACATCGGCGCGATCGTGTCCTGCCAGTGTGCGCTCAGGCGTAGCGCGAGGAAGTCGCGGTAGAGCGTCTCCAGGAGGTCCTCGAACTCCGCGGTCAGCATCATGCGCTCGTAGAACACCTCGTGCTGATCCTCGGGCTCTTTCTTGGCGCGCGGCTTGTTCGCCTTGCCCGTGAGCTCCTCGAGCAGCTGGTTCGGCTCTTCCTTGCCGAGCGCCGTCTGCAGCTTGAGCCCGGAGATCGCGAACGTCTCCGCCTTGAACACGAAGCTCTGCTCGTCGTCGCGCAGCGCGAGCCGGATGCCCGCGCTCTCCGGCAGCTGTCCACGCAGCAGCGCCTCCTTGGCCTCGCGGCCGAGGCCCGGCATCGGCGAGGTGATGCGCGTGCTCTCCTTGCCCTCCGACAACACGAGCCGCTTCTCCAGCCACAGGCCGAACGGCCCGTGCTCCCTGGTGCTGAGCGTGGCGTCGAACAGCTCCGACTCGAACCACAGCCAGAGCAAGAACTCGCGGCCCACGAAGCGGCGCTTTTCGATGCGATCTACACGCTGCATGTCAGGCCTCCAGGGCTCGAAGGTCGATCGGTTCGGCTGCGTCCCACGCGAGCTGCTGCTCGTCCGTGAGCCCGAAGCGCTCGGCGAGCGTGAACGGCGCCTCGGGCACCAGCTTGAGCCCGAAGGTCTTGGTGAACAGGTCGCTCATGGTGAGGATGGTGCGCTGTGAGTGCGTGAAGAAGCGCACGACCCGCTCGTCGATCGACCAGCTCAAGTCGACCGTGCGTACGATCGGCGTGGTCTGCTTGCGCATCTGGCGCAGCACCAGCGCCTTGATGTCTTCCTTCTCGCGCTTGTTCAGCCGCTCACGCCCCTTCTTCTCCAGGTACGCTTGCTCGGCCTCGCGCACGTTCGCGCGCAAGAGCGCGCTCGGGATCGACCAGCGATCGGTGCGAAAGCCGAGGTTGATGAACGCATTGTAGAACACCAGCTCGTAGCTGAGCTCGAGCTGGTACGGGTCGCCGAACGCGCAGAAGCCCGAGCGCTCCGGCGCTTCGTCCTCCGCATCGAGCGGCTTCATCGCGCGCAGGCGCAGCGTGTTGACGTACGTGTCGCGGTAGTCGTTCGGGAGGTCGCCCTCGACGAACAGCCGCGCGTAGGTGAGTGAACCCGAGAGTGCAGGCATGGGGGAGCCGTGTCTATCACGGCACGGCTCCCGCCCAAACTTCTCGGCTCAGAGCCCGAACAGCAGGTTGATCATGATCGCAAACTGCTTGACCGTGATGTCGCCATTGGCCACCGACGCGTCGTAGCTGAAGTGGTGGAACATCCACATCGGCTCCACGTTGATGCCGAAGCCGTGCGAGAAGAACACGTTGATGCCGGGGCCCACACCCACGTTCCAGCCCACGTTCGCGTCGGGACCGCGACCGTCGACGTCCGAGAGGCGCGGGATGGTGAGACCGATCGGCACCGCGGCGTAGATCTCGACCGGTGCATGCAGCGGCAGGTAGAAGCGCGGCTTGAAGTCGAGGTCGATCAAGCGATTGCGATCGTCGAAGCGGTTGTCGACGTCGAAGCCGCCGATGCGCACCTCGGCGCCGAGCGACAGCATGCGCATGAACCGGTAGTCGACACCGACCTGACCGCCGATCGTCTTGCCGAGATCGCCGACGTCGCCGAGTCCGTCGACCTCGATGTCACCGCCGAAGCCGAGCCAGACACCACCGTAGAGACGCGTGGGATCGTAGCGGTCGTAGTCGCGAGCTTCTGCATGCGAAGCATTTCCGAGCACGATCAGAGCAACGGCACACAGCATCCAATGCGTATGTCTAAGCATGAGTCCCTCGCTGTTGTTCGACCGGGGGGTCGAGCTTTTCGACAGCGGTGAGCAAACGCCGTGCCTGACCGATCACGCACGAAACACTGGCTCTCATGCGCTGACACTGCATGGATCGTGCTTCGGCAATGGCCGAGCGTGCGCTTCCGCGCCACAGTGCGGCGCATGAGTGAGCACACGAGCCGCGGCTTTCGCCGCACCTGGATCGACCACACCTCTGACGTGCCTGCCAGCATCGCGGATGTCGCCGCGCTGTTGCACGACATCGACGGCTGGCCGAGCTGGACGCCGGGCCTCACGGAGATCCGGCGCAACAAGAAGAAGCCGCCCGCTCCTGGCAGCAAGTTCACGATGATGGTCAAGCCCGCGAGCTTCCACCCGCCGCTGCCGGTGCCGTGCATGCTGACGAAGCTCGAGCCCAACTACATCGAGTGGGGCGGCGGCGCCCTGGGCTCGATCATTCGCCACAGCTTCGAGCTCACGCAGGTGAGCCCGGATCTGACGCGCGTGCGCCAGCTCGAGTTCGCGACCAACGTGCTCGCGGTGGCCACGCTGATCGCGGAGCCCGGCATCTACAAGCACGACCTGCGCTGGCAGAACGCGCTCGGCGCGCACTTCGCCAAGCAGTGATCGCCCCGCCCGCGAGCCTGGATGAGCTCGCCGCCCGCGTGCGTGCGCTGGAGGGGCGGTCGATCGCAGAGCTGGGAACGGAGGCAGAGGGCGCGCCGATGGTGCGCCGCAAGGGCATCGCGGGGCAGGTGCTGGAGCGCGCGCTGGGCGCCGACGCGGGCTCGCGTGCGGTGCCGGACTTCGTCGAGCTGGGCGTCGAGCTGAAGACGATCCCGATCGGCGCCAATGGTCTTCCGCGCGAGAGCACGTTCGTGTGCTCGTTCGCGGTGGCCGAGGCGGACAGCGCCGACTGGGCGACCTCGGCC
>DASUME010000495.1:0-2628 GCA_036277895.1 Polyangiales bacterium | reverse complement strand
GATCTCACGGGCAGCCTCGGCGTGGCCGTGCTGACGATCCTGGTGTTGGTGTACTTCTCGTTCCGCAGCTTGCCGTACACGCTGCTGCTGATCCCGCCGAACGTGATCCCGATGGTGTTGGTGATGGCGTGGATGGTGTGGCGCGACATCCCGCTCAACGCGGCGACGGCGATCATCTTCTCGGTCAGCATCGGCATCACGGTCGACGCCGGCATCCACTTGCTCGCGCGCTTGCGCGAGGAGCTGGCCGAGGAGCTGCTCTTGACGACCGCGATCATGCGCAGCGTGCGCGGCACCGGGCGCGCGATCGTGGTCGCTTGTACGACGCTGGTGCTCGGCTTCTCCGTGTTGCTGCTCAGCAACTTCGTGCCCGTACAGCGCTTCGCGGAGCTGATCGCGATCAGCATCGCCAGCTGCCTGGTGTCCACGCTGGTGGTGCTGCCTGCCTTGCTGGCCGTCGTGGGGCGTCGATTCGTGGTCGGGAAGGCTGCCAGCAAGCGGGCGTCGTAGGGCAAAACACGCTGCGTTTTCAGCGTTTGTGCACTGCAGCACGCGCGCGGCACATCGCCCTATCGCAGGCCTCTGGCCGACCCTAGACTTGTTGCGTGGCCCTTCGTAACTCGGTGTTTCCTGCGGCTCTGGCGCTCGCTGGTTGTTTGCCCACGGAGAGCGAGGCCCCGCCTGCGCTCGAGCAGTCCAGCTACGAGCAGCAGATGCAGGGCGGCGAGTGTGAAGTGGAACACGTGGACTACCAGATCCGCGGCCGCGTGAAGCGCTCGGGCGTGTTCGCGAAGGCGCTGGTCGACCAGAGCAACCTTCTGGTCACCGTCGCCGAGAGCCAGAGCGTGGTCGACTGCCGCGCGGACATCGTGCGCATCGCGACCCCCGGCGCCGAGCTGACCACCAAGGCGCTCCACGGCGAGAGCTTCTCGCTCAGCGTGCCGAACGTGATCATCGGCGGCCAACGCCCTTCGATCTGGGTGGGCGCCGTGCTCGACACGAACGACAACGGCGAGTGCGACCCCGGCGAGCTGAGTGGCTCGCTCGAGGTCAGCGACACCGAGCTCGGCGAGCTGGCGATCGCGCTCAGCGACGAAGGCTGCCCCACCCGCCTCTAAACGAGGGTCGCGAGCAGTCTGCGCAGTTCCCAGGGCGTGCTCATGCGGAAGCGCGCGTTGGTGGCGCCCGGGCCGATGCGGATCGAGATCGCGTCCCTGGGCAGCGCGGCGAACAGGTCCTCATCGGTGCGGTCGTCGCCGGCCGCGAACAACAGCGAGCCCTTCGGCGCGCGCTGCAGGATGCGCCCGACCACCGTGCCCTTGTGCACGCCGCGCAAGCGAACCTCGAGCACCTTGTGCCCCTCCAGCAGCTCCGCGGTGGTACCGAGCGAGTCTGCGAGCTCGGCGCGTAGCGCGCGCAAGCGGGCCGCCGCGGTGTGCGGATCTGCACCGCGATAGTGGAACGCCACCGACGCAGACTTCGCCTCCACCAGCGTGCCGGGCGCGCGGAACGCGTGGCGCGTCATGATGCCCTGGATGCGCTTCAGGAAGTCCTTCGGCACGTCGGACACCTGTGACCAGTTGCCCTGCGCGTCGCGCGACCAGAAGCCGTGCTCGGTGTGCAGCGCCACGGGCAGGTTACCCAGCCAGCCCTCGAGCGACTCACGCGAGCGACCCGACACGATGTGCACGTCCGTGTTCGGCAGCTTCACCAGCTTCTCGAGCAGCTCCCACAGGCCCTGATCCGGCGCGGCCAGATCCGGCAGCGGCGCGAGCGGCACCAGCGTGCCGTCGTAGTCGAACAGGAAGCTGCGGTGCGGCGCCTCGCGCACGCGGCCCATCGCCTCGTCGAGCTCGTGCGGCGCGGCGACCGCGGTCTTCTTCACCGGCTCGGTGCCGGCCAAGTCTTCCAGGAACGTGCGCGCCCACAGCTGCACGGGGTTGTTCTTCACCGCGGCGCGCAGGCGGTTCATGCGCACGCGCTGCTCGGCGCTGGACATCACCAGCGCGCGCCGCAGGCTGGAGGCCATCGCGCCGATGTCGTACGGGTTCACGATCAGCGCCGCGTCGAGCTCGGACGCCGCGCCCGCGAACTCGCTCAACACCAGCACGCCCTCGCCGTCGATGCGCGATGCGACGTACTCCTTGGCCACCAGGTTCATGCCGTCGCGCAGCGGCGTCACCATCATCACGTCGGCGGCGCGATAGAGCGCGAGCAGGTCATCGGTGCCCACGCTGCGGTAGAGCGACTGGATCGGGCTCTCGGTGGGTGAGCCGTGTGTGCTGTTGATGCGCCCCACCAGCTCGTTCACCTGGCTGCGTAGCTCCGCGTAGGAGTCGACCTTCTCGCGCGTGGGCACCGCGATCTGGATCAGGTGCACCTTGCCCTTCAGCTGCGGCTCGCGCTCCAGCAGGCGATCGAACGCGAGCAGGCGACGCGGCACGCCCTTGGTGTAGTCGAGCCGGTCGACGCCGAGGATCACCGTGTCCGGGTCGCCCAGTTCGGCGCGGATCTCCTTGGCCCGGGCCTGCACCTTGGGGTCGGCCGCCATCTTCTCCATCTCGGCCGTGTCGATGCTGATCGGGAACGCGCCGGCTTTGACCTCGCGTCCGTCGACCTGGATCGACT
>DASUME010000494.1:0-2586 GCA_036277895.1 Polyangiales bacterium | reverse complement strand
CGGCACGCAGCTGCGCGGCAGCGAGGGGCTGTTCCAGTGCGTCGAGCAGCTGAGCGGCTTCGACCTCGCCGCCGGCGCGTGGGAGGACCACGTGCTGCCGCGGCGTGTGCGCGACTTCGCGCCCGAGCAGCTGGACCAGCTCACCTTCACCGGCCGCGTGGGCTGGGCGCGCGCCAACCGCGAGGGCAAGAGCGAGGGCCCGATCCGGAGCACGCCGATCGCGCTGTTCGTACGCGAGCAGATGGCGGCGCTGCGCGGCGGCGCAGGCGTGGTAGAGCTGTCGCTGAGCGCCCAGAAGGTGCACGCGCAGCTCGCGCAGCGCGGCGCCAGCTTCGTGCACGACCTCGCGAAGCACAGCGGCCTGACCACGAGCGACGTCGAGGAGGCGCTCGGCGAGCTGGCCGCGCTCGGGCTCGCCACCAGCGACGGCTTCTCGGGCCTGCGCGCGCTGCTCGCCACGGGAACGCGCGGCTTTCAGGCGGGGCGCTACTCGCTGATCGAGAGCGGCGAGCGCGACCTCGAGCTGGTCGCACGCACGCTGCTCGCGCGCTGGGGGGTGGTGTTCCGGCAGCTCTTGGAGCGCGAGAGCCGAGGCGTGCCGTGGAGCCAGCTGCTGCGCGTGTTCCGCACGCTGGAGGCGCGCGGCGAGATCCGTGGCGGCCGCTTCGTCAGCGGCTTCAGCGGCGAGCAGTACGCGCTGCCCGAGGCGGTCACGCTCCTGCGCCAGCTCCGCCGCGAGGCCGCGCGCAACGAGCTGGTGGTGATCAGCGCCTGCGACCCGCTCAACCTGATCGGCCTGATCACGCCGGGCGCGCGCGTCGCGCAGCAGGCCAGCTCGCGCATCGTGCTGCGCGACGGCCTGCCGCTCGCAGCGGTGGTCGCCGGTCAGCTCAGGGAGCTCACGCCGCTCGACGAGAGCGAGCTGCTCGCCTGCGAGGCCGCGCTGCGCGGAGCTGCGGCGCTCCAGGTCGCCTGACCCGAATGGCGTGTGACGTCGCGGGCCGGGATGGCCAAGAGCGAGCGGCGCGCCGCGCCGGCTGCGAATAATTGTGTACGGCGATTGCTTCTGATTGCGATTTGCAATATCAGCTCTCGCGTGACGCGGGGCGACCTCGCGGCCACCAAGCGAGGTTCCGCTGCACTTCCTCCCTCGACCTCCCGGTCGGCCGGCACCCCTGGCCCGGATCGCCGTATTTGGCGCGATTCCGCTGCTCTTCGCGCTCTCCGCCTCGGCGCAGGAGGCCGCGAGCGACGACGCGTCCGTCGGCTACGCCGAGACCGTGGACGCGGCCGGAATCGATGCGAGTGTCCCGCAAATTCCGGAGCGGGAGGTTCCCGTGGAGATCCTCCCGACGCCGGAGCCCGCCCCGGTGCCGGGGGTGATCGACGTGACGGTGCGCCACCGCGGTGCGGCCGAGGCCATGCGCCGCTCGGCGGAGGCCGTGAGCGTGGTCGAGACCAAAGACGCACGGCGCCAGACGGCCGACCTCGGCGAGGTGCTCGCCCGCACGTCCGGCATCGGCGTACAGCGCGCCGGCGGCCTCGGCTCCGACTCGCGGTTCTATCTCAACGGGCTGACCGACGACCAGATCCGCTTCTTCCTCGATGGCGTGCCGCTCGAGCTCTCAGGCTTTCTGTACGGCATCGCGAACGTGCCGGTGAACCTGATCGAGCGTGCCGAGGTGTTCCGCGGCGTGGTGCCGATCCGCTTCGGGGCCGACGCGTTGGGCGGTGCGGTGAACCTCGTCAGCGCGGGCTCGTTTGCGCCCAAACGCAGCTCCGCGTCGGTGCAGCTGGGATCGTTCGGCACCGCGCGCCTCACGGGCAGCACGCAGTACCTGCACGAGCCGAGCGGATGGTTCACGCGCGCGACCGCCTTCCTCGACAAGGCCGACAACGACTACCCGATGCACATCAAGACCGCCAGCGCGAGCGGCCAGTCGTCGAACGCGCGCGTGTATCGCTTTCACGATGCCTACCGCGCCGTGGGCGGCAGCATCGAGACGGGCGTGATCGATCGGCGCTGGGCCGACCGGCTGCTGCTGCGCGCGTTCGTCGTCGACTACGACAAACAGATCCAGAACGACCCGCTGATGAACTACGTGTACGGCCGGGTGACGCGCGGCGACTTCACGAGCGGGGCGACGCTGCGCTACGAGCACGCCTTTCGCAAGGTATCCGTCTCCGCGATCGCGGGCTACACGTTCGAGCAGATCAAGTTCCGCGACCTGGGTGATTGCGTCTACAGCTGGTTCGGGCAGTGCGTGCGCATGCGCCCGCAGCCAGGCGAGATCCAGGTCGGCGCGAGGGACCAGGTCTTCTGGACGCACAGCGCATACGGACGCGCGAACGTCGAGCTGCCGATCGCACGCGGGCACACCGTGCGAGCCTCGCTCTCGCCCACGTACTCGACGCGCAGCGGCGACGAGCGGATCGAGACGACCGCCAACGCGCGTGACCCCCTGGAGGCGCAGCGCGACCTGTACGGCCTGGTCTCGGCGCTCGACTACAAGCTCGACGTGTTCGGCGAGCGGCTGGAGAACGTGGCGTTCGTCAAGGACTACGTCCAGGAGCTCCGCAGTGAAG
>DASUME010000493.1:0-9004 GCA_036277895.1 Polyangiales bacterium | reverse complement strand
CGAACAACGCGGCACGCAGCTCGCTGGGCAGCAGGTAGCTCGCGTCTTCGAGCGAGAGCGGCGCGCCGGCGGGCAGCTTGTTGGCGATCACGAGCAGCAGGGCGATCGCTGCCGCGCTGGCCAGGGCGAGCGAGCAAGCGCCCCACGCGAGCAACAGCAAGCGCAGCCGTCCCTCGGTGCCGCGTGGCAACTTCCGCGCGCGCAGCGCGAGCCACAGCGAGCTCCCCGCCAGCAGCACCATGAACACCAGCACGCCGCCCGTGGGCAGCAGCGCGCTCGCCGTCGCCAGGGTGGCGATCAGCGAGGGCAGCGACAGCGCCCAGCCCGCGATCGCGAACGCCAGGAGGCTCGCCAGCGCCACCGCGAGCGCCAGCGCACCCAGCGCGCGTCGTGCGATCACTTGCTCTCCGGACGCATCGCAGGAAACAAGAGCACGTCGCGGATCGAAGGCTGGTTGCAGAGCGTCATCACGAAGCGGTCGACGCCCATGCCGAAGCCGGCCGCGGGCGGCATGCCGTACGAGAGCGCGCGGATGTAGTCGGCGTCGTAGTCCATCGCCTCGTCGTCGCCGCGGGTGCGGTTCTCCAGCTGACCGCGAAAGCGCGCCGCTTGATCTTCGGGATCGTTGAGCTCGCTGAACGCGTTGCACAGCTCGCGGCCATCCACGAACAGCTCGAAGCGATCGACGAACGCCGGCTCCGCGTCGTTGCGGCGCGCCAGCGGCGACACCTCGAACGGATACTCGAGGATGAACACCGGCACCGACTGCGCGCCGTCGTCGGTGCGGTACAGGCGCGGCAGATCCGCTTCGACCAGGCCCTCGTAGAGCGCGAAGATGCGCTCGCCGTGCGTCTGCGCCTTGGAGAGCGGGACGCGCAGGTCCCTGGGCAGGTCCAGCTTGGACTCGATCAGCGCCTTCAGCTTGGCCTCGTCGCGGATCAGCTCCGCGTCCAGCTCCGGGAACGGCGTCGGCCCGAGCTCGCCACTGCGCGCCACGCGCTCGACGATCGCGTCGCGCATCGTCACGCGCTTGAACGGGCGCGCCAACGAGAACGTGCGGCCCTCCGCGAGCTGCGGGAATTCCGCGCGCAGCGCGTCGTCGGCGGCACCGAACAGCTCCTCGGTGAGCTCGATCAGGTCGTCCACCGTGGCGTACGCCTGGTAAGCCTCCAGCAGCGTGAACTCGGGGTTGTGGCGCGCGCTGACGCCTTCGTTGCGGAAGGTGCGAGCGACCTCGTACACGCGCTCCAGCCCGCCCACCAGCAAGCGCTTGAGGTAGAGCTCGGGCGCGATGCGCAGGTAGAAGTCGTGATCGAGCGCGTTGTGGTGGGTGGTGAACGGCTTGGCCGTGGCGCCACCGCGTACGGCCTGCAGGATCGGCGTCTCGACCTCGAGGAAGTCGCGCCGGTCGAGGAACTCGCGCAGCGTGCGCACGATCAGCGAGCGCGCGCGGAACACGGCCGCGACCTCGGGTGCGGCGAACAGATCGACATAGCGCTCGCGGTAGCGCTTCTCGACGTCGGACAGGCCGTGCCACTTGTCGGGGGGCGGCAGCATCGCCTTGCCCACGTGCTGGTAGCGCTCGGCGCGCACCGCCGCGGCACCGGTGCCGGTCTTGATCAGCGGGCCGTCGACGGCGGCGAAGTCGCTCAGGTCGAGCGCCGCCAGCTGCGCCGCGTCTTTCTCGCCGAGCTTGTCCTTGCGCACGAGAGCCTGCATGTCTCCGTACGGCGTGCGCACGACGATGAAGGGCCCGCGCTTGGCCACCACGCGGCCGAACAGCTCGTAGTTGGGCTCGTCGCCCTTGAGCTCGGTCTCGGTGGGCAGCGTGGCGCGACGCGCCTCGTCGTTGCACACCGCGAGCGCGGCCTTGCGTGAAGCCTCATCGCCCACGAACGTATTCGGGAATGCACTCGAGCCCGCTTGCTCGAGCTTCTCGAACTTCGCGCGGCGAGCGCGAATCAACTCTTCTTCGGATGCCATATACCCTCAGCCCCGCGTCTTCTCGGCTGCGGCCTTGCGATTGGCCTTCATCAGCAGGAAGGCCTCGATGAAGTCGTCGATGTCGCCGTCGAGCACGGCGTCGACCTGCGCCACCTTGAGCTCGGTGCGCTCGTCCTTGACCAGCGTGTAGGGCGCCATCGTGTAGCTGCGGATCTGCGATCCGAAGTTGATGCCGCTCTTGTCGCCGCCGTAGGCCGCCTCGAACGCGGCTTCCTTCTCCTGGCGAGCGCGCTCGTACAGGCGACCGCGCAGCATCTTCATCGCCAGCGCACGGTTCTTGTGCTGCGAGCGCTCTTGCTGGCAGGCGACGACGATGCCCGTGGGCAAGTGCGTGAAGCGCACGGCCGACTCGGTCTTGTTGACGTGCTGTCCACCCGCGCCCTGCGCGCGGTAGGTGTCGACGCGCAGATCCTCGGGCCGGATCTCGATGTCGCCGACGTCGTCGTCGAGATCGGGCACTACGTCGACCGCGGAGAACGAGGTCTGGCGGCGTGCGTTGGCGTCGAACGGGCTGATCCGGATCAGGCGGTGTACGCCGTTCTCCGAGCGCAGGAAGCCGTACGCGTTGGGACCCCTGACCACGAACGTGGCGTCCTTGATGCCCGCTTCTTCACCGGCCTGGTGATCGAGCATCTCGGTCTTGTAGCCCTTCTTCTCGCACCAGCGCAGGTACATGCGCATCAGCATCTCGGACCAGTCCTGCGCCTCCACGCCGCCGGCGCCGGGATGGATCGAGACGATCGCGTCCGACTTGTCCTCGTGGCCCGAGAGCATGCGCATCAGCTCCAGCCTGCGTACGCCCTCGACCAGCGCGGGGATCTGCTCGCTCAGCTCGTCGAGCAACGACTCGTCTTCGGCCGCCAGCTCGAGCAGCTCCGTCAGGTCGTTGGCTTCCTTGGTGAGCTTCTCGTGGCGCTCGACCGTGGACTCGTAGCCCGAGCGCTCTTGCAGCAGCTTCTGCGCGCGCTCCTGGTCGTCCCAGAAGCCCGGCGCCTGGCTGTCGTGGTTCAGGCTCTCGATACGATGGCGAAGTGCATCGACGTCAAAGATACCTCCCCAGCGCCGTGAGGCGCTGGACCAGGTCGGCCAGCGCTTCGCGCTGTTCGCTGATCGTGAGTGTCATTTGGCAGTTCCTTACGAGAGAGCCAGCATCGCTTCGATGGGCTTGAGCGCGCTCACCCGAAGCTCCTCGCTCATGTGGAGCTCCGGCGCGAGATCGCGCAGCGCAACGTATAGCTTCTCCAGCGAGTTTAGCCTCATGAAAGGGCACTCGTTGCAGGCGCAGTTGCCGTTCGGCGGGGCCGGGATGAACTGCTTGCCCGGGTTCGCCTTCTCCATCTGGTGGATGATGCCGGGCTCGGTGGCCACGATGAACGACTGCTTGGGCGACTCGGTGGCGTACTTGAGCAGGGCGCTGGTCGACCCGATGAACGAGGCCATCTTCAGCACCGGGGTCTCGCACTCCGGGTGTGCGATGATCTCGGCCTCCGGGTGGCGTACCTGCAGCTGCACCAGCTTCTTCTCGCTGAACGTCTCGTGCACCAGGCAGCTGCCCTGCCAGAGCACCATCTCGCGGCCGGTCTTCTCGACCAGGTAGCGCCCGAGGTTCTTGTCCGGCCCGAACAGGATGCGCTTGCCCTCCGGCACCGAGCGCACGATCTTCTCGGCGTTCGACGACGTCACGATCAGATCGCTCAGCGCCTTCACCTCGGCCGAGCAGTTGATGTAGCTGAGCGTGATCGAGTCCGGGTACTTGGCCTGCCACTTGGCGAACTTGTCCGCCGGGCAGCCGGAGGCAAGCGAGCAGCCCGCGTCGAGGTCCGGGATGATCACCTTGCGCGACGGGTTCAGGATCTTCGCGGTCTCGGCCATGAAGTGCACGCCGCAGAACACGATCACGTCGGCGTCGGTCTTCTTGGCCGCCTGCGCGAGCTGCAACGAGTCGCCGATGTAGTCGGCCAGATCCTGGATCTCCGCGTCCTGGTAGTAGTGCGCCAGGATGACGGCGTTGCGCTCCTTCTTGAGGCGACGGATCTCGGCCTCGAGATCGAGGCTCGGGTCGACGATGGGCTGCTCCATGAACCCCTATGTCTAGCGACGAGTGCGCAGCGTGTCACGTGGACGAGAGAAAAGCGGGCAGGGGCACGGGCACTCAGAACCCCTGCCCCTGCCCCTGCCCGGTCTTCAGGGCGCCCCGCGCCGACGATCCGCCACGAGCTTGTTGTAGAGCGCCTTGCCGAGGCTCTTCACCATCAGCCGCTCGACCACCGCCAACACCCGCTGGCGCTCGGTCTCGCTCTCGTAGACGAAGCCGATGCCCATGCCGGGCTCATGCTCCGCATCGGCCTGCTCGGGCTTGATCGTCCACTGGACGCGTCCGTGCAGCTCGAGTGGCTCCTCCAGCTGGGGAACCTGGAGCTTGAACACGAACTCGGTGCCGATCCCGAGCGGCTTCTGTGTCTTGATGAACATGCCGTCGCGGCTGATGTTCCGGGTGTAGTCGGCGAAGAATGAGTTCAGCCGCTTGTATTCGACTTGCAGCTCGATGGGCGCGCGGACGTCGCGGCGCCGCTCACTG
Organism: Polyangiales bacterium; assembly: GCA_036277895.1. Classification (GTDB taxonomy): domain Bacteria; phylum Myxococcota_A; class Polyangia; order Polyangiales; family DASUME01; genus DASUME01. The sequence continues at coordinate 4,422 of DASUME010000493.1, read as the reverse complement.
CTAGGTGGTGTCGACACGTGCTCCAACTTAGTTCGTCCGCCGGGCTGGGGTCAGCAGGTTTGAGCGCAAAGTACGCCCCTGGGAGGGATTTCCGGATCACCATGTGGCACGGATCGACTGTGCGCGAGGGTAAGATAGCCGACCCTTGCACGCGCTTCCATGACGCTCCTCTTGGAGATGTGGTCGAGTCGTGCGTAGTTTAAGACCGCTGCGCCGATGTAAGCGCAAGCGAGGCGGGCCGGTCCGCAGGGCGGCGCGAGCAAGAACGGCGCCTCCGGGGGTTACCGTGACGGATCACAGAGGTAGCAAGCAAGGGCTTTGGGACGACGAGGTGGACAACGATCGCCCGACCAACCCGGGGCTCGAAGACCGTCCTACCAACCCGTCGATCGATCTGCGGGCCAGCGCCTCGCTGGGTTCGGACGACGTGCCCACCGACACCGAGCTGGACCACGCCATCGAGCTGCTTCGGGTCTCGATCCCACCCGCCGAGGCGGGTGCCACGAACACCCCCTCCGGCACGATGAGCCCCGAGGCGATCGACAGCGTCGCACGCTTCATCTCCGATCCCGCCCTGGTCACCCAGAACAGCAACCGCGACCTGGACGCCCCCGGGCGAACGCTCGCCGCGCTGGAGCTCCTGGACGCCCCCGAGTACGGCGCCGAGCCGACCGACATGCGCGCGCCGCCGCAGCCCCCGCCCACGCCCGGCAGCGTGCGCCCATCCATGGACGACGATCTGCCGAGCATCGTGCTCAGCTCCCAGGTCTCCACGCGAGCCGACCAGACCGAGCGCACGCGCGCCATCCCGGCCACGCACCCGCTCGCGAACTCGATCGCTCCCGGCGGCTCCGCGGTCAGCACGCCGCCCCGCCCGCGCAAGAGCAGCCGCTGGCAGATCACGCTCGGCGTCGCGGCTCTGCTCGCGATCGGCTTTGGCTCGGTCTACCTGCAGTCGCGCGGCGAGCACCACGCTGCCAGCGGCTTGCCCGGCGAGCGTCAGGAAGAAGAGGCGGTGACGCGTCGGGGAGAGCCGAAGCTGACCGAGCAAGAGCTCGTCGCCCGTCAGGTGGCCGAGGCCGAGGCCGCACGCCAGCTCGAGCTCGCGCAGCAGGCCGAGGCGGCGCGCCTCGCGGAGGCGCAGCGCCTGGCCAGTGAGCAAGCCGCGCGCGATCAGGCGCTGGCCGCCGAGCAGGCACTGGCGGCGAAGGCCGCGGCGCCGAAGAAGGCCAGGTCGCTGCGCATCGCGATGGGCGGCGCGCGCATGCTGGAGCGCGAGCAGGCCGAGCCGATCGAAGAAGGCGGCCCGAATCGAGCGCAGATCGTGGCCGCGATGAACGCCATGACCGAGCAGCTCAAGGGCTGTGTCGGCGACGAACATGGCGTGGCCGACGTGACGCTGACCGTGCGCGCGCCCGGCGTGGTCTCGCACGCGCTGGTGGAAGGCTCGTTCGCGGACTCGCCCCAGGGCACCTGCATCGCGCGCGCCCTGCGCACCGCGAAGATGCCCAGCTTCGCCGACCCGATCACGCGCATCGAGTACCCCTTCCAGCTCTGAGCGCGTCGGGCAGAACCTTTCTCGGCCAGCGCTGGGCCTCTCCGTTGACTTCGTGTTTCCGCCACGGTTATAGTGCGCCGCACTACCATAACCCCGCGAAGATACGAGGGAAGCGGGGCTTTCGCCATTCCTGGGGAGGAAGGCATGCCGATGTTCGTGAGCCAGTTGAAGCGCTGGTCGAGTGTTGGAGCGCTTGCGCTCGCATTTGTGACGGTCTCCGCGTGCCACGCCGATCCCGACGATGCAGCCGGGCAAGCCAAGGAGCTGACCGATCCGGTCCGACGCGAGTACGCGGTCGGCAACCTCACGCGCCTGTACTCGAAGGCGCTGATGGACAACAAGAGTGATCGCGCCGCACCCGCGGTGAAGGCGTTCGATGACGCGACCTACGAGCAGCTCGTCAAGACGTACATCGAGGCACCCGAGGACACGCAGAACGGCGAGCGCATCGTGCTGCTGCTCCAGGAGATGCGCGATCCGCGCACGCTGCCCGCGCTGCTCAAGGCGCTCGAGTGGCGCACGGAGGTGAACGAGGAGCACGCGATCACCGCCGCGCGCACGCTCGCCGTGCTGCAGCTGCCGCCGGCCGACAAGAGCAAGGCCGCGCAGGCGCTGGCCAAGGCGCTCGACCGCGTGAGCGGCAAGCGCCCGGTCGACAACCGCATGCGCATCGAGTTCCTGCGCGCGCTCGGCGATCTGAACGATCCGAGCGCGGCCGAGGTGCTCACGCGCGTCGCGTTGCGCCAGTCCGAAGAGCAGAACTTCCTGATCAACAACCTGGCGACCGAGCAGCTCGGCAAGCTCGCGGACCCGTCCACGGTGCCGGCGCTGATCGAGGCGCTCTACCTGTTCGACCCGTCCGATCCGCGAAACCGGCTCACGCAGGCGGTGCCGGCGGCGTTGGTGCGCATCGGCAAGCCCGCGCTCGCCCCGCTGGTCAACGTGCTGGAGGGCAAGGACAGCAAGGCGCTCGCCAACTCCAAGGCCTGGATCGAGGCGATCCGCCAGCGCGCGCCGCAGATGGCCGAGGCGATGAACCCGGTCGCCGAGATGAAGAAGGAGGCCTCGTTCTCGCTCGGCACGCTGGGCTTCTCGGAGGCGATCCCGCCGCTGATCGTTGCCGCTGGCGACGCAGACAAGGGCGTGCAGCTCGGCGCCGCCGTCGCGCTGGCGTCGATCAACCGCACCGAGGCGGAGACGCCGAAGATCCGCGAGGTCCTGCTCAACACCTACAAGAGCCAGGAGAAGATCCAGCGCATGCAGGTGCTGCGCGCGATTCAGCACATGTACGATCCCGGCCTGCAGCCGTTCCTGCTCGCGACCGCCAAGGCGCCCGAGGAAGAGCTGCCGGACATCCGCGTGATCGCGCTGAACGCCTACGCGATGCTCGCCAACAAGGCCGAGGCCGGCCAGGCCAAGGCGCTGATCGCGGCCGACAAGACGCCCTTCAAGGGCACCTTCGAGAGCCAGAACAACGGCCTGCTCGCGTCCGCCGTCGAGTGCGACGAGGCGCTGCCGTGCTGGGTGAAGAAGCTCGACGACAAGGACGAGAACGTCGCGCGCAAGGCCGCCTACATGCTGGCGCGCCTCGGCCGCAACAACCCGACCGCGATTGCGGCGCTGACCTCCAAGATCGATCACCCCAAGGAGCTCGTGCGCGGCGACGTGCTGAGCGCGCTCGACTACGCCGCCACCAAGGGCTCGCCCGAGGCGGTCGACAAGATCGAGAAGCTGCGCAAGGCCGAAGAGGGCCGCGCCAGCTGGAACCACATCAAGGAGCGAGCGATCGCCACCCAGGCGAAGCTGGTGGCGCGCGCGAAGACCTGAGCATGCAGTGGAAGCACCTGCGCGAGGGGTCCGGAGCGCTGTTGATCCTGGCCGCCCTGTTCGTGCTCGGGACGGGCATCCGCCACCTGCGCGACCAGGAGTTCGTCGGTGCGCTGCTCTTGATCAGCGTGAGCTTGGCGCTGGTGCGCTCGGGAGTGGAACTGCTGCGGCCGTCGATGGGAGAATGATCCCATGCGCTGGCTGCTGCCGTTCCTGGTCGCGTGCTCCACGCCGTCGGCGCCGCCGGATCACGAGCAGGCGTTGGCGCGCGTCAACGGCCAGACGATCGCAGTGTCCGAGGTGGAAGCGCTGGTGCGCGCGACCGGGGTGACGCCCCGCGAGGCGCTTCACGATCTGGTCAGCGAGCGTTTGTTGGCGTCGCACGCGCAGCCCTACGAGCACGCCGCCGTGGTGGAGCAGGGGGTGCAGCGTGCGCTGGTCCAGCGGCTGTTGGCGCTCGAGGTGGGCGAGGGCGAGGCCAAGACGCAGCGCGAGAAGCTCGACCGCTTGATGGCCAGGCTGACCGCCGAGGCGCGGCTGCAGTACCGGGAGGCGACCATCACGCGCGTGTTTGCACCGTGAGTTTGAGCGCCGGGCGTTGCCGTCAGGCCCCGGAGCTTCTAGCATCACCGGCGTGGCACGACTTTGCCCGAATCCGGCATGCGGCAAGCGGTACCCCGATGATGCGGCTTTTTGCGGCGAATGCGGCTCGATCAACATCGAAGAGGGCTTCGATCCCCGCTTTGGTCAGCGTCTAGGCGACTACATCGTCGTCGCGCGCGTGGCGGACGGCGCGATGGGCCGCGTCTACGAAGGGCGCCACCACCAGACGCGCGAGCGCGTCGCGATCAAGGTGCTGCACCCGGACGTGGCCGGGGATCCGGTCGCGGTCGAGCGCTTCAACCGCGAGTACGAGACCGCGCGCGATCTCGCGCACCCGCACATCGTGCGTGTGATCGAGTTCGGGGCCACGGCGGACGGCGCCAGCTACCTGACGATGGAGTTTCTGGAGGGTGAGGAGCTCGGCAAGGTGCTGC
>DASUME010000492.1:0-2971 GCA_036277895.1 Polyangiales bacterium | reverse complement strand
GGTAAACCTCCCACGGGCGGCATGAATGCGCGGGTCGGGTCCTTCTGCATACTCAGGGGCGTGGCCAGAGGCGACCGAGCAGGCGATGTTGACCGGCGAGCGCGGCTTCGCGCCGCGGCGCTACGTGGCGTCGGCGGCGAGGTGGCTGGGGGCGTGCTGAGCGGCTTGTTGGTTGGTCCACGCGTCGGGCGCCAGGGTGCGCAGTTCGGCGAGCGGAAAGCGGTTCTCGAGCTTGGTGATCACGTCGATCAGGTAGGGACGCAGTCGCTCGGTCCCAAGCGCGCGCCGTGCGGATTCGATCACGGTGTAGGCAGTAGCGAGGCGCTCGGCTGCCTCGGGGGAGCCGGTGAGCACGAAGTTCTTTCGGCCGATAGCGACCTCGCGGATGGCGCGCTCGACGCGACTGTTATCGAGCTCGAATCGGCCATCCATGAAACACCGTCGCAGGTAGGGCTCCTGGTTGATGAAGTACGCAGTCGCCTTGCCGAGCGGGTCCTTGGGTCTGAGGCGCGGGTGCACGCCGTGGATCCACTGCGCGAGCTTGTCGAACAGAGGCAGCGAGCGGGCGATTCGCTCGCGCCCTCGCTGCCCGTGATCCAGGCCCCGTTCTCGGTAGTCAGCTTCGAGCTTGTAGATGCTCTGAAAGAGCAGCAAGGCTGGATTGGCGCGCACGTCCTTGGCTGCGACGAGCTCGTGGAACGGGCGGCGCGCGTGGACCAGGCATCCCAGGCGCATGTCGTCGGCAAGGAGTGGGCGCGTCTCCTCATCGACGTCGACCTCGCTGGCGTAGCCGCCGTAGCCGTCGCCCTGGACGAAGCCGTCTGCGAGCACGAGGTGTTCGGCGACCTCCTGCGCGTGCCAGGTCTTGGTGAATCGAAACCCGACCAGCGGTCCCTGCCCAACGAAGCACCACAGGTGGCCTTTGGCGCCCGGACGTTGTTTTCCCTTGTCCGTCGGCTTCAGGTAGAGCAGCCCCGTGTCGTCGACGCCGATGTATTGCTGCGCGAGAATGCGCCCCACGATCACGTCCGCAAGCGGACCGAGCAGCGCGGTCACGTAGTCCCACCAACGTCCGAGCGTGCTCTTGGGAAGGTCCAGGCCGAGACGAATGAGCTGCTCGCGTACGCGGTGCAGAGGCAGAGCGTCGTCGCACTTGAGAATGAGGAACTCGGCAAGCAGCGACGGCGCAGCGCGCACCTTTCGCTTCCGTTCCACGCGCGGCGCTGTGCTCATGTCCTTGCGACACGGGATGCACGCCAGGACCTCGCGCTTCTCGATGTGTGCTTCGACGTGTCCCGGCACGTACTCGAGTCGCACGTTCTGGCGATGCCCTACGCAGGTTCGCTCGAGGCCGCACAGCGCGCACGGGCGCTCGGCATCAGGCACGCGCACCGGCGTCTCGATCTTCCGAAGATGCTCGGCCAGAGGACGTCGACCGCCTCCACCATGGCGCTTGGGCCTCTCCGGCACCGTGACGTCGGGCGTCTGCGGTACCGCGGGCGAGTCGTCGGCCGCGGCATCGCTCAGTCCAAGCGCGGCTGCCGCGTCCTCGTCGACCTCGGCTTCGCTTGCGTCAGGGACAGGCACCGGAGGAGGCTCGGGAACGTTGCCTTCTGCGTCGAGGGGTCCATCGAAGTCCAGGTACGCTTGCGCGAGCTCGTCCGAGTCCAACTTCTCGCTCGTCTTGCCAAACTGCAGTCGCTTCGAGAGCCGCGCGTGCATCTTCACGCGCTGCAGTTCAAGCGACTGCTCGACCAGGATCGAACGCACAGCTGCCAGCGCTCCGTCTAGCTGCAACTTGCCATCACGGACGAGCGCGCTCACAGGCGCAAGGAGATTGTCGGCCTCCTTCTCCGCACGACGCGTCCATGCAGACACGATGCGCTCAATCTGCTCGGGCGTCGCCGCCGCGAGGAGCGCATCGACTTCATCTGGCGGAGGACGACTCTTGCTCACGCAAGCCATCGCTACCACGCACGATCGCGCGTGCAAGTTCGAATCGTTGCTCTCCCTACGTGGCCTCAGGCCTCTGCTGCTCGAGCTCTGTTGGGCCGCGTCGATAGCGCTTGCTGCGCTTGGCATCCTTGATGTCGATTCCTTCCAACATCAGGCTCAGCTCCGCCGCGTCGATCTCCACGTGCAGCGCGTCGCTCTGCGCGTCGCGAACGCGCCTGAAGGTGCCAGCCTCGAGGCGCTTATGAAGGATGCATAGCCCGGTGCGATCCCAAAACAGGCACTTCGCCTGGTCGCCGCGGCGATTGATGAACACGAACAAGTGTCCGTGTGTGACATCGAAGCCGAACGCGCCCTCCACCGTCGCCGACAGACGATCAAAGCTGCGGCGCATATCGGTCGGCTCCGTTGCCATGTACACGCGCACGCTCGAAGGGAGCGTCAGCATCACGTGCCTCCTTCTGCTAGCGCGAGCAGCACAGCCAGACGCGGGTCGTCGACCTGCGACAGCTGACACCGAACACGACGACCATTGCCGAGCACCACTTCGACCTTGCCGCACACGATGGACTTGGGCGTCACCGGGGTCGCGTGCGCGTCACCGACGTGCATCTGCGCACCGCGAACCCGCACCGCCACGAACGGCGGCGTCGCCTCGCTCGTGGCCGGCCGAGTCGCGCTCTGCTGCCGTGGCGTCAGGCGAGACGCCCAGAACCCGAACGTGCCCGGATGTAATCCCTCGCGCTTCGCGAACTCCTTGCGACGCAGCCCGCTACGCTCACACGCTTCGACCAACGCCGACCATTCTGCAGCGCTGCGACGGACCAACGACTTCGTGCTCGACATGACCTGAGGCTGACAGAGCTCCGCGCCTCATGCATTCATGCCGCCTGTGGGAGCTTTACGTTGAACGAACCGAGCCCGATGAACTTCGTCGGTCCCTCGGCGTTGTTCGACACGATGCCGCCGCCGGTCGCCTTGCTCGCGATGTCGCCGCTGGAGCCGAAGCTCGCGCCCT
>DASUME010000491.1:0-2322 GCA_036277895.1 Polyangiales bacterium | reverse complement strand
AGTCGCGCGCGGCGTTGGCGGAGCTGCGCGTGCTGCAGGGAGACCTCGAGCGCGCGCAGGCGTTCATCGACGAGGCACACCGCGTGGAGGCCGACTATCCGCCCTCGCTCGCCACCGTGTACGTGGCGCACGCGAAGCTGGAGCTCGCGCGCGGCAGGCCCGAGCTTGCGCTGGCGGAGATCGAGCGCGCGGTCGCCCTGATCGACGAGCACGGCGACGCGATCGACTCCGCCGGGCGCGTCTACGCGTTGCAGCTCGACTGCCTGGTCGCATGCGGACGGAGTGAAGAAGCACTGCGCGCGAGCCTGCGAGCCAACGTGTGGCTGGAGCGCCAGCTGGCCCCGATCAGCGACCCGAGCGTGCGCACCGCATACGTGCAACTCGGCGAGAACCAACGCATTCGCGCCCGCTGAGCGGCGCGGGTGGGCAGCTGCAGTAGAGTCGGGGGTCCGATGAAGCCACCCGCGCCGGGCCCGGCCTCGAGAAGGTTCGCTACGCGCGAGCGCGCGTGACGGTGACGCGCGGTCCGAACGCAGGTCTCTCGCTGGAGGCGGCGGGGCGCTTGATCACGATCGGCACCTCGCCCGAGAGTGACCTCGTGCTCACGGACGACACGGTCTGGGCTTCGGCGCGCAGCGTTCAGTCACCGAGCCGGACGTGGCGTCGGTCGAGCCGCTGCGCGTGGCGCGGCGCGACGCGGCCGAGCTGTTCGAGCGCAGCTACCTGGAGAGTGTGCTCAAGCGAACCGGCGGCAACGTCACGCGCGCCGCCGCGATCGCCGAGGTGTCGCGCCAGATGATCCAGAAGCTGATGCGCAAGCACGAGATCACCTGATCGGCGGGAACGCGCGCGCCTCCAGCAGCTGCTGCGCGGAGTCGCCCAACAGGTCGCGCTGCATACGCTTGGGGTCGCCGAAGAACGCGCTCGCGATCGACTGGTCGAGCACCTTGGTGGCGAGCAGCGTCAGCGCCTCCTGCTCCGTGCTCACCGCCTCGGCGTAGGTCACGCGGCGCTCCTCGCCCTCGGGCTCGCGCAGCCGCGCGCGAAAGTACTGCATCGGCAAGCTGCGCACGCGCGCCTGGTGGTTGCCCGTGACCACCACCTGCAGGCGCGCGACCGCCGCCGGCCCGAGCTCGTCCAGCGCTGCTTGCACGTGCTCGTGCAGCGCGTCGAGCTGCAGCGCCGTGGCGCGGTCGATCATACGCCGCAGCAGCGGCCCCGTGGCCTCCGCGAGCTTCTGCACGACCGCACGCTCGAGCGGCCCGCCCAGCGCCTGTGCCGAGAGCGTCAGCACCTGCCGCGCATCGCGCGTAGTGGCCGCGTCGAGCCCTGCCTCCGCCACGTCCTTCTGCGCACGCTCGATCCAGTCCAGGAGCGCACGCGAGCGCCCGAGCGCGTGCTCGGGAGGCTCGTTGCCGAGCGAGCTGAACAGCGCCAGCGGCACGTGCGCCACCTCCTTCAGCACGTGGTACGTGCGAGGCGAGAACGACCACTCGCTGCGCTGCCCTCGATGGAACAACACCAGGTCGTTCGCCAGCACCACGAACACCGGCCCGTCATCCGCGTTGGCGTCACGCGAGCGCTCGTAGGCAGAGTGGAACTCGTCGTCGAGACGGTCGAGCGGTCCGCCCACGCCAGGCCGCCCCGGCGGCTTCGCGCGCGCCGCGTGCCACGCGGTCCCCAAGCGATGACGCACCCCACGCACCAACGTCCACCATGCGATCTCCACCGACGCAGCATAGCGTCAAGGCGAGAAGGCCGCGCACCGACCGGCGTTGTTGAAGTCGAGCGGCGCGCCCCTGTACGTCGTGAGCTCGCGCGGCCAGCGCGTCGTACGTGTCGATACGCACGAGGCGTACGCGTCGCCGGCCTTCTGCAGGCAGCCGACCGAGACCTCGCTCTATGCAGCCCGCGCGCGCCGCTCCAGCCCATGTTGAAGTCCAGCGTGCCGGCCTGGATGCGGAAGCTGGTCTTGCGCAAGCCCTGCGAGAGCTCGACTGGATGAACTCGCCGGTGCCCGCGCGGACGAGGTGCACAGCACCCGTCTGCTCGCCGCCTTCTACACGCTCGCCTTCGCGGGGATGAAGCTCATCGCGCGCTCGGCGAGGGCGGTGATCGTCAGCGACGGGTTCACGCCCAGGTTCGCGGACACCGCGGAGCCGTCGATCACGTACAGGCCTTCGTAGCCGAACACGCGGTGCTGCGCGTCGATCACGCCGTGCTCGCGGTCGGCGCCCATCACGCAGCCGCCGATGCAGTGAGCGGTCATCGGCATGTCGAAGAGGATCTCGAACCACGACGTGATCGGAGTGCCGCCGAACT
>DASUME010000490.1:0-5268 GCA_036277895.1 Polyangiales bacterium | reverse complement strand
GTCAGCCCGCTTCCGGCCCTGCTGCGGGGCGCGGTCAGTCATCCTCGGTCCATGCGCTCCCGCAACTGCTGGATCGAAGCCGCCAAGCAGCAAAAGCAAGGTGGCCTGGCACGTGCGCTGGGCGAGCTGCAGCTCGACGAGAGCGGCGTCGTGTCGGAGGATAACGATGCCGCGCGCGCCATTCTGCAGGAAGCACGAGCGCGCAACGCGGACCTCGTGGTCGTCGGGCTCCGTCGACGCAGCTGGCTCGACCGCCTGCTGAGCCCGAGCGTGGCGAGCGCTGTGGTCCGTGGCGCGCGTCGCTCGGTGCTGGTCACACCCCTTACGCGCTCGCACGCGCAGGCCCCTTCGTGACTGCTGCGCGCAACTACGGAGCCACGGCTGGAGCCGGCCGCGCTAACCTGGCTCGCGGTCGAGAACACTCGATCGCGGCCCAGTGGAACGTCGTCAATGACCAGAACTCAAGTGCCCGGCGTGGAACAAGCCCCGGAGTGGCTCAACTACCATCACCTGTTTTACTTCTGGCGTATCACGCGGGAGGGCGGGCTCGCGCGCGCCGCGGCGCGTCTGCACGTGTCGCACTCCACGGTCAGCGCGCAGCTGCGCTCGCTCGAGTCTTTCCTGGGCGCGCCGCTCTTCGAGCGTCGCGGGCGCAGGCTCGTGCTTACTCCGCTCGGAGCGGAGACTGCGGCATACGCGGAAGACATCTTTCGCCTCGGCAGTGAGCTGGTCGACGTCGCGCGCGGCCGAGCACAGTCCGAGATCCCCACCTTCCGCGTGGGAGTCGTGAGTTCGCTACCCAAGACCCTGGTCTATCGCCTCCTCGAGCCGGTCCTGCGTGAGAAGAAGAAGCTACGCATGCACATGCGCCAGGCCGAGCTGACGCGCCTGCTCCCGGAGCTTGCCGCGCATCGCCTGCACCTCGTGCTGTCGGATCGGCCTGCCGCAGAGGGTTCCTCGCTGCCAGTGCACTCCCACCTGCTGGGAGAGAGCGAGATCTGGCTCTACGGAGACAAGAAGCTCGCGGCGCGCTACCGCCCGCTGTTTCCTACGTCACTGCAGAACGCGCCCGTGCTCTACCCCGGCCACGACTCTGCACTGCGCTCCGTCATGGAGCGATGGTTTGCCGACCGCGGCCTGCGCGTGCAGATGGCAGCCGATGCCGACGATGCAGGAATGCTGCGTGCGTTCGGAGCAAGGGGCTTTGGCCTCTTCCCGGTGCGAGCCGGACTGCGAAGCGAAGTCGAAGCTTCGTCCGAGGCCGAGTGGGTGGGATGCCTGGAGGGCGCAAAGGAGAGCTACTACGCCATCTCCGTGGAGCGCCGTGTTCGTCACCCCGCGGCGGCGCGTATGATGGAAGCAGCGCGCGACGAGCTGACGGAACGCAACAAGAAAGGAAAGCGCACGCGCTGAGCCGTGCGTCACGTTTTCGTCCCAGAGACCGCAAATTGCGATCTACATCGCGGTCATTTCGCGCGTTATTGCCCCCGAGAAATCGCCGAGACATCTCGATTGGTCATGACTCCCCTGGATCGACGGACTCCAGATGTTCGTCGCCGAGGAGAGCACATGCGAGCGAACCGATTATTGGCCTTGTGGCTGCTCACCAGCACCCTGGTGCCCAGCGCGGCACTTGCGGAAGACGTCCCGATCTCTGCGGGCGAGTTCATGGCCAACAACATCTGGATGATGGTGGCGACGGCGCTCGTGTTCATCATGCACCTCGGGTTTGCCACACTCGAGTCCGCGCTTTGTCAATCCAAGAACTCGACCAACATTCTGTTCAAGAACACTCTGATCCCGTGCATCGGTCTGCTGACCTACTACGCGGTCGGCTTTGGACTGATGTACCCAGGCGAGTTCAACGGCTACCTCGGCTTCTCCGGCTTCGGGCTCAGCGCCCCCGAGAACGGCAGCACCGCTGCGTACGCTGCCACGCACGGCTACACCTACTGGACTGACTTCCTGTTCCAGGGAATGTTCGCCGCCACCTGCGCAACCATCATCTCCGGGGCCGTCGCCGAACGCATCAAGCTGAAGAGCTTCATGTTCTTTGCCACGCTCTTCGTCTCGTTCGTGTACACGATCGCGGGCTCCTGGAAGTGGGGCGGCGGCTTCCTACAGCAGCTGGGCTTCTACGACTTCGCCGGCTCCACGCTGGTCCACTCGGTGGGCGGTTGGGCCGCGCTCGTGGGCGCGATCATGGTCGGTCCGCGCACGGGCAAGTATGGCAAAGACGGCAAGGTGACGCCGATCCCTGGCAGCAACATGCCGATGGCGGTCACGGGCGTCTTCCTGCTTTGGCTCGGCTGGTTCGGGTTCAACGGGGGCTCGGTATTGTCCGCGGATCCGGGCGCGACGTCGCTGGTGCTCGTCACGACGTCGCTCGCCGCTGCCGCCGGTGCTGTGGGCTCGGTCGTGGCGTACATGTTCATCTCGTCCAAGCCCGACCTTTCGATGTCGCTCAACGGCATCCTGGCCGGCCTGGTCGGCATCACCGCGGGCGCCGACAGCGTCACGCCCGGAAGTGCGATCATCATCGGCTTCCTCGCGGGCTTGATGGTGGTGGGTGCGGTGGTGATGTTCGACCGGCTGAAGGTCGACGATCCGGTTGGCGCGACCTCCGTGCACCTCGTGTGCGGTGTGTGGGGCACCCTGGCGGTCGGGCTGTTCTCGACCAACCCCGAGCATACCTTGACCAAGCAGCTGATCGGGGTGGGCGTGTACGCCCTCTTCACTATCGTCTGCTCGCTGATCCTGTTCGGGATCACCAAGCTGCTAATGGGGCTGCGCGTGGATGCCGAGGAGGAGCAGGAGGGCCTCGACTTCGGCGAGCACGGCATGCACGCCTACGACTTCGCGCCGTTCGGCAAGTCCGCGCGCCTCTCGCTGCCGGAGGCCGAGCCGGCTGGCGCGCCGGCTCCCGCCGCGGAATGAAGATAAAAGACCGCCTCGGTTTCCCGAGGCGGCCAGCGTGAAGTCGTCGGTCCACCATGGACCGACTTCCTGAACCTCAACTACGAGTGTTTCGCCCTGACGGCCTGCGCGCGGCCCGTCCGTAAACTGAACCAGTCAGGGTGCCAGCACACGCTTACGCCCAGGACTACGGTTGCCTACGCGCGCGATCGAAACACGGGTCTGTTCCACGATGGCTTCAGCATGCCTCGAGCTGCCGTGGCCAAGCGTCTCAACCAGAGCGGGGGATAAATCTGCCAGCTCATTCGCGAGGGATCTGGCTGCCTTGCGCGGGTGCACTTCGAGAACCTGAAGCGTCATCGCCATCATCAGCACGCACTTCGTCGTTCTCATGGTTCGTCCTCGCGTGGGCATCGACGCGCGAAGACCCTGTCATCGCATCTATACGCGGGCGACCGTGATCACCCTGGGGGATGAAGCGCCTCGGAAGCGGCTTAGCTGGGCGGCGCCTCCAGCGTGACTCGGCCCAGGGTGCCGGCGCGGAACTCGTGGACCAAGATCTCGGCGGCCTTGTGCAGGTCGACGATCCCGCCGGGTCGCAGGCCTCCGCGGCGCTTGCCGATCTCCGTCAGGAGTGCGGTGGGGCTCTCGGGCGTCTGCTTGAGCTTGTAGCGAGTCACGACCAGGGCGGCGTAGCGCTCGAGCAGCAGCTGCGCGCCGAACGTTGCGACGTTCAGGTAGTCGATCGCGGTGTCGGGGATCGAACCCGCAAACGCCAGCCTGAGCGCGCCAGACTCGTCTTCCATTTTCGGCCACGTGACGCCGGGGCTGTCCGTGAGCAACGTGCCGTCTCTCAGGATTACGGTCTGCTGTTCCTTCGTCACTGCGGGCTTGTCGCTGACGTTCGCCACGGTGCGCTGCATCAAGGTGTTGATGAGCGTGGACTTGCCGACATTGGGCACGCCCGCGATCAACGCACGCACTTCCTTGCTGGGGCCGCGAGTGAGCGCGGCGTCGCGGCTCAGCTTGGCGATGCGTTGGCGCGTGGTGTGGCGATCGTCGTTCGATGACGCGAGCGCGCTGACGTTCGGCTGATCGTCGAAGTAGCGGAGCCAGGCGTCGGTCAGCGCGGGATCGGCGAGGTCACTCTTGCTGAGCACCTTGATGCACGGCTTCTGCCCACGCAGCTCGCTCAGAATCGGATTCGAGCTCGACGCTGGCAGGCGCGCGTCGATCACCTCGATGATCACGTCCTGCGAAGGAACCAGCGCGCTCAGCTCGCGCAGCGCCTTCGTCATGTGCCCCGGAAACCATTGGACGGACATTCCCGGCAATCTAGCGCAGTTCATCAACGCGCGCGCAGCACGCTGATCCCGCGGCGGCTCTCGGCGCTGATGCGCAGGCCGGGTAACTTGGGCAGGTACGACAGGGGCGGCGGTTCGTTGCGGTTGCCCTTCACGAGGCAGAGCGTCACCTGGCTCTGGGTGAGATCGTACTCGGCGCGGTAGCTGGCGTCGCCCACGTTGACCGTGGCTGGGTAGTCGCCGTCGATGGCGCTGCGGGTCTCGTAGGGCAGCGCGGGCGCGACGAAGTCGCTGGCGGACAGCAACGCGAGATCTTCGCCGCTCTCCACTCCCAGGCTGTCGACCCTGGCCCGCAGCCACTCTTCCAGCGTCAGCTCTGCGCCCTCCAGCTTCACGCCCGCCGGATGTCCGCGCGCGGCCAGCCAGGACGCGAGCGCGTTGCGCCGCAGCGCGCAGCAACCAACAGTCGCCCGTGCTGCGCGTCGATCGGCAGCTCGAACAAGCACTTGCCGCTGTCGCTGAGAGAGGCGTCGGCACGGAGCGCACCCCAGGCCTCCAGATCCATCCGTGCAGCCTCGAGCGCGTAGGGCTTGGGTGGATCGAGCAGCGGCAGCGACTCCACCTGCTCGCCCCAGGCGGCTGCGGAGAGCACCAGCGGCACCAACGACTCGCGATGGATCTCCGGCAGCGTAGTCGCGGCGAGCTGCGCACCCGGGCTCCACAGGCGATAACAAACGCCAGGCGCCGTGCGGCCTGCGCGACCGGCGCGCTGGGCCGCGCTGTCTTGCGCGATCGGGGTCAGCGCGAGGGAGCCACGCCCTGCGTGGTAGCGGGTCTGACGCACCAGCCCGCTGTCGATCACCACGCCGACGCCCGGGATGGTGAGCGAGGTCTCCGCGACGTTGGTGGCGAGGATCAGCTTGCGGCGCGGCGTGCCCTCGAACGCGCGTCGCTGCTCGTCGAGGCTGAGTCCGCCGTGCAGCGGGATCACCGAGTACGCGCTGCGCAGGCTGTGCGCGCACGCCTCGATCTCGGCCTTGCCGGGCAG
>DASUME010000489.1:0-10157 GCA_036277895.1 Polyangiales bacterium | reverse complement strand
CTCGTACCTTGATGTCTTCGAGGCTGAAGTGTGGATACACCGCCAGCACGCGCCGCACCGCCTCGTGCACGCACTCTTCCTTGCTCGCGGCCCCTCCGGTCCCGTAGTAGGTCGGATCGTCCGGCAAGATGACCACGGCCGCGCGCGCGCCCGCCGAAGCGGCACGCTGCGCGACCACGCGGCCTGCGCTGAGCCAGCCGAACGTCATCAGCGTGGCGTAGACCGCGAACAGCACCGGCAACGCGATGAGCGTCTCGAGATACGTGGAGCCGCGCTGGTCCATCACGTCAGGTGCCCGAGCACGGTAAACAGCACGCCCACGAAGATGAACGGCGCGAACCGCACCGGAGCGGTCACGCTCTCGGGGAGGTCGCGTCGCTTGCCCAGCGGCGTGATCGCGTTGGTGAGCACGAACGTGGTGCCACGCAGCGTCTGCCACAACATGCCGGAGTAGATCGCTTTGCCCACCGCGTACAGGCAGCCGACGCTGAACGCAATCATCTGCGCCTCCATGCCGAGCAGCGGACCGAGGCCGACGCCACAAGCCGCCATCAGCTTGAGGTCCCCGCCGCCGAGGCCGCGCGCGATGTAGAGCAAGAGTGGGATCAGGCTCGCGAACAGCAGCCCCGTGAGCGCGGCGATCGCACCGCCCTGGAGCCCATTGAACACGAGCTGCGCCACAAACAACACGCCCAGCGCGCCGAACGTCAACGTGTTCGGGATCAGGCCCGTGCGCAGGTCGCTCACCGCCGCTACAGCCGTGATCGCGAGCACCAGCAGAGCCAGCACAACCGGAGGGGCGGTGAGCATCGAAGGTCCTTACTGGATCTGCAGGCCCGTCACCGCGGCTTCTTCCTCGCCGAGCTTGGTGACGATCGCCTGGCCGAAGGTCTGGAACGCGACGATCGAGATGATCGCGACCAAGCCGACGACGATCACGTACTCGACGAAGCTGGCGCCGCGCCGATCCTCGCGGAGCGCACGCAGCGCCGCGATCGAACGAGTCATGAGAGCAGTCATTGAGATCTCCTTTTTTGAGGTACCGAGTGCGCCGAGCGCTCAGGGAACGTTGTTCGAGATCACCTCGACGGTGTTGACGTTCCACTCGCGGATCGGTGCACTCAACCCCATTACGGCGGCAAACAGCAGAAGTGACATCGCGATCAGAAACAGGTACGACGTTGCGATCTCGCCACGTTCGTCACCGATCAGATCGGTGTCGGCTCCTCGGGTGCCTTCGGGCGTGGTGCACGTTTGGGCTTCGGCCTGGTGAACGTCTGCTGGAACAACACCAGCTCGTCGCGCTCGGGCATCACCACGCGCAGCTCGGGGTTGCTCGGCATCAGCGTGGCCTGCGCGCTGGTGTCGAGCTTCACCACCACCACATCGCCCGGCGCCACGTTCAGCAGCGCGTGCGCCGTTCCATTGCGATCCGTGCGCGCGATCTGCTCGCCCAGCACGCGCACGGGCAGATCCGCCGTGCCGTCCGTCTTGATCGCGAGCACCAGCTTGCGCTGCACCGGCGGGCAGGCGACGCGGTACTCCGGACGATCCGAGGACGTCTTGGACGGTCGCAGCCGCACGAGCAGCGCGGCCGTCGGCGCACGAAAGCCACTCGGACAGCTCACATTCAGCTCGATCGTCTCGCCCGAGACGCCCGCCAGCGTCGCCACCGTCAAGCCCGCGGCGTCGGTGACGCCCAGCTGACGGCCGCGCATCGCCAGCGTTGCTCCGGCCAGCCCCACGCCCGGGTCCGACTCGACGCGCACCCCGACCATGAACAACGGCGTCGGTTTCTCCGCGCAGCCGAACAGCAGCACGGCCAGCATGAATGCCCATCGCACGCAGAGCTCCCTTCCGAGGCGAACCGTTGTCCGCTCGTCCGTCTAGACGACGGCGCCTGCGCGAAGGTCACATCAGAAGATCGGAATGTTCTCTCCGTGTGCCGGAGCAGCACGAGCAGGGCCACACTACGCTTCATGGGGCGCCAACACGTGCCACGAATGGCCCGCCCGGCGCAGTGCCCGACGGGACCTACCGACTGTACCGAGCCGCGTGCGCAGGCTCGGCATCGCGCCGCATGCGCTCTTGCGCACGAAAGAGCCGCCAGCGTCCAATCGTGGTGGTGGCAAGCGGCCCGCGATCGGTCGTTCCCCCGAGAACGTGCTGCCACTCCTGGAGAAATGAGTCAGCACGTGACAGATTCACCCGTCGAGGTGAACAGCATGGCGAAGTCGGGACTCACATCGCAGCAGATCGAGCAGCTTCAGAAGCGCCTGCAGAGCGAGCGGCAACGGATCTTGAGCCGCGGTGAGGGGCATGTCTCGGAGGCGGTCGGGCAAGAGAGCCGCTTCGCGGACGAAATGGACGAGGCGTCACGCGACCAGGACGCGGGCCTGTTGCTGCAGCTCGCGGACCAAGACCGGGACCGAATCATCGAGATCGACGCGGCGATCGCGCGCATCGCGGACGGCAGCTACGGGGTGAGCGAGGAGAGCGGCGAGCCGATCGGCTTCGCGCGTCTGCAGATCCAGCCCTGGGCGCGCTACAGCGCCGAGGACCAGGAGCAGATCGAGCACGAACAAAACCAGCGTCGCTGACGCCCGTCGAGCAGCACGCCGTCGAGGGCGCGTGCGCCGGAATCGACGTTCGCGAGCTCCAGGCTGCCCTCGTCGTGCTCGCGAACACGGTGGTCCATCAGCTTGCGCCAGCGCGGCGGCACCAGCGCGATCACGCTACGTGGCCGCGGTGGTCCTGCTGCTCAGGGTGCGCTGTCGAACACGAAGGGGTAGGTGACGATCACCACGCCGCCTCCATCGGGTGCAGGGAAGCTCCAGCGGTGCACCGCATGTGCGATGCACGCCTCGGCGCGACTCACGCCCAGCGTGGAGCTCGCGATCGCGGCAGCCTGTACGGCTCCATCGGGCGCGACCACGAACCTCACCTGCACGCGACCACTCAGGTCGGGCCGGCTGCCCAGCTCCTGCTCGTAGCAGAAGCGCACCTCGTTCAGCCGGCGCTGAATCGTGCGTCGAATCGCTTCCTTCGAGAGCGAGCCGCGCACGTCCGCCTCGCCCACGCGCAGGCGAGGCACGTCCGACTTGCGCGTCGCGAAGCCACCCGGACCGCGTCCGTAGCCAGGCCCTTCTCCCCCGCCGCCGTGGCCCACGGTGCCCAGCTTTCCGATGCCGATCGTACCGTCGCCGTCGCCCCCGCCGCCACGCCCGGTGCTGCGCATGCCGAGCGCGCCGAAGCCCGAAGCCTCGCCGAGCTCGCCGCCGAACACCCTGCCCATCGCGTCGCGCGGATCGTAGCCGAGCGGCTGGTCCGCACCGAACACGGAGGTCGGTGAGTCCCACGCCCCACGCGCGCTCGCGAGCGCACCGAGGATGCCCGCCTGCTTCGCCTGCGCGAGCTCCTCGCGGCGCAGGAGCTGCTTGGTCTGCGAGTGGCCTGCCGTCGCGTGCGCGGTGTTGCGGTTGGGCGCGTTCTGCTTGCCCGCCTGCCCTTCGTCCTCCGCGGCCCGCTTGCCGTCGTCGCCGCCGGAGTCCTTGCTGGGCAGCCAGTCGGGCGTCGCCTCGATCACCTCCGGTGGCTTCATCAAGTACGTCGCGAGCCGCGCGTCGTCCGAGAGCGTCTCCAGCGAGAGCGCGGAGGCGCCGGGCGGCATGAAGTACATCGCGCCCAGGAACACCGCGTGCAGCGCGAAGGACAGCGCCGTCCACAGTTGCTGGCGGTAGTCGAGCTCGCCGCCGTGCAGGCCGATCACCTTGCCTGCGCGCACCGAGCGCACCACGAACGTGAAGCCGCGGTGATGGAGGCGTGCGCACGCAAACGGCGGCAGCGTATACGACCAGCCGTCGCCGACCGCGTGCGCATGGCCACTCTCGATCAACGCGTGCAGCGCGATCCGCGCGTCGCCGAGCTGCACGTCGCCGCTCGCGCCGCGCGGGATCGCGAGCGCGCCGTCCGCGCTCAGCAGCTCCAGCCGTGGTGTGCCGAGCAGCTCGGCGCCGATCACGACGTCCGCATCGCCCTCGCCCACGACATAGGCACGCGGCGCGTTCAAGTGATCGACACGCAGCACCGCGTTGTCACCCCAGATCACCGTCACCTCGAGCGCGCGCTCGTTGGTCTCTACTTCAGTCGCGTCCACGGCCACCTCCTGCAGCCCATCGACAGCGCGTCGGGGCACCAGGTTCCGACCGAAAATTGGGCGCTCAGTCGGGGAAAACTGGGAACTTTGTGCACCGCGTGGATCGCGGCCATGGTTACGTGCGGCGGCCTGGTGGTATGTTGACTGGCGATGGGGTCCGAACCGAAGCGCTACAGGGAGCTCGAAGCCGCGATCGTCAAGGTCGTCGCCAGCTACGACCAAGGGCTCGCTATCGACAACCTGGAGAGCGCCGCGCTGCCCAACAAGCGCGCCGTGATCGACGCGATGGCTCACCTCGAGCACGCGATCTTCATGGGCTTCTACAGCCGGGCGTCGCTGCAGCGGGACAGCCTCCACCACGGCGTGTCCGAGCACATGTACGCGGCCTACGAGCTGCTCGTGGATCACATCGAGCGTGCGCTGCAGTACGAGTACCGAATGGGCCGCAGCGCCGCGCCTCCAGAGGGCGGCGAAGGTGTGGTGCTGGCGCTGTTCGACGCGCTGCCCGAGCTGCGTCGGCAGCTCAACCTCGACGTGCTGGCCACCTTCGAGGGCGACCCGGCGGCGCGCAGCATCGAAGAGGTGGTGTTCAGCTATCCGTCGATCCAGGCGGTCACCAGCTATCGCGTCGCACACCGCCTCTACCAGGCCGGCGTGCCGATCATCCCGCGCATCCTCAGTGAGAGCGTGCACGCGCGCACCGGCATCGACATCAACCCAGGCGCGCGCATCGGCGAGCGCTTCTTCATCGATCACGGCACGGGCGTGGTGATCGGCGAGACCGCGGTGATCGGGAACGACGTGAAGCTCTATCAGGGCGTCACGCTCGGTGCGCTCAGCGTGCCGCAGCGCGAGCTCGCCGGCGTGAAGCGTCATCCCACGCTCGAAGACAAGGTGACCATCTACGCAGGCGCCACCATCCTGGGCGGCGACACCGTGATCGGCGCAGGCAGCGTGATCGGCGGCAACGCCTGGCTCGTGCGCTCCGTGCCTCCGGGCAGCCGCGTCTTCGGCCGCGGCCGCGAAGACCAGACCTGACTGTAGCGCCGGGCGCTACGCAAGTAGCGCAGCAGGCAACGGTCTTTCGTGCGCGCTGGATTTGCCTGACGCAACTGCACGGGAAATTCGCCCCGCCGCGTCGGCACGCGGGCTGCAATAGGGGAGCACGAACCCAAACCGCTCTCGATAAACGGCAAGCCCGAGGTGACTCGGTGCGCGCAAAGCGACGGGACTCGACATCGAGTTGGCCGCGCTACCGAAGGAGACCCCGTCCATGATCATCCGTAGCTTCTTCCGTGCACCCATCGTGTGCGCGGCGTTGTTGGCGAGCTTCGCAGGCTGCGCGGCCGATGTCGAAGAAGACCTGGAGCTACAGGCTTCGCGTCAGGCCCTGCTCGACACCACCAACGGCCTCAGGTCGATCAACGGCCTGAGCGTCCGCAACGGCCTGCGCGCCATCAACGGCCTCACGGCCAAGAACGGCCTCACGGTCCGCAACGGCCTGCAGGCGATCAACGGCCTGCGCACAATCAACGGCCTGCGCGCGCTGAACGGGCTCGACCCGGACTGCACGGGCAAGGTGCTCAACAAGACCTGCAGCGGTGAGCCCGACGGCATGCTCGACAACACGACCGGCCTGATGTCGACCGACGAAGGCATGCAGACCGCGAAGTACCTCGTGCGCTGCGCGCTCAAGGCGAGCGAGAAGCTGACCATCAAGGACTACACCGGCGCGCTGGTGACCCTGCAGGGTGAGCTCGGCCTCACGCCCACCTGGAAGGACGGCCTGTGCGAGGGGCCGTGCCAGGAGAAGATCAGCGCGTGCTTGATGGCGCTGACCAACGGCAACGGCGACCACATCGACGTCGAGATGACGGCCCCGTTCGACAGCGTCGGCACCTCGAGCTCGCGGGAGTTCCCCTACCAAGAGGCCGCGTTCTACGGCAACCTGTTCCTCGATCCGCCGAAGGGCTTCTACTGCATCGGCGAGGACTACGCGGTCGTGAAGACCCGCTCGATCGAGCACCTCGCGACGCGCGCTTGCAAGGGCTACACGGACAAGAACGGCGAGTGCCCCTACGTGCGCACCGGCCTGTGCAACTCCGCCTTAAGCCTGACCCCCGAGGGTATCAACGGAGACTATATGTGCCGCGATACGCGCGACACGCTGCGCGATTGCCGTGAGAAGGACGGCGCCGATCGCAAGTGGGAGTACCCGATCACCACGCACCGTAAGGTCGTCCAGAACTAAAGACCGGGTGAGCATGTGCGCCACCGGGAAGCCGGTGGCGTTCTGCGTTTAATCGGCCCCCCTGCGCACGACGTGCAAGAACGTCGCGATGACTCGTGCGCGCGGCCTGGTGGCGGCCTTCGCGACGCTCTACTTCGTGCAGGGCGTGTGCGAGCCGGTGTACGGGCTGCTCGCGCAGCCGGTGCGCGCGCAGCTTCTGCGCACGGGCAGCACGCCGGGCGAGACCGCGCGCGCGATGGCGCTGCTCGGGCTGCCGTGGCTGCTGAAGCCGCTGTTCGGTCCGTTGATCGACCGCGGCCACCAGCGCGCGTGGATGTCGCTCGCGAGCGCGCTGGCCTGCGCCGGCTTCGTGACCCTGGCGCTGAGCTCGGACGTCGCGCGCTGGAGCTGGCTCGCGCTGTTGCTCTTGCCCAGCTTCGCGATCGCCCTCGGCGACGTGGCCACCGACGCGCTGATGGTGCAGCACGGCCAGCGCCTGGCCATCACCGGCGTGTTGCAGTCGGCGCAGTGGTCGGCCTCGTACCTCGGCACGCTCGCGATCGGCTGGTGGGGCGGCGCGCTGGCCGGTGACGCGCGCTGGGCGTTCACGCTGGCGGCCGTGCTCTCGGCGCTGGGCTTCGCCAGCTCGCTCACGGTCGCGCCCACGCAGGCCGCCGCACGCGTGCGCTTCTCGCTGCGCGCCGCCCTCACGCCGCGCGTGCGCTGGGCCGCGCTCTTCCTGTTCCTGCTCGGCTTCAACCCGTTCCACGCGCTCGACTACGTGCACATCACGCGCGACCTCGGGCTGTCGGACGGACACTACGGCCAGACCGTCAGCGTGGGCGCCGCCTTCTCGCTCACCACCTGCCTCCTCTACGGCTGGCTCTCGAAGCGGGTGGAGCTCGCGCGGCTCGGTCATGCCGCGCTCGGCTGCTCGTTGATCGCGACCCTGAGCGTGCTGCTGGTCGACGGAGCCTGGAGCAACTTCGCCGTCAACGGCCTGACCAGCATGGCCTGGACGTTCACGTTGCTGATGCAGCTCGACCTCGCGGCGCGGCTCTGCCCGCCCGAGTATGCGGGCACGGTGTTCGCGCTGTTGATGGGCGTCAGCAATGGCGCAGACACGCTCGCCGCGTACCTCGGCGGCACGCTGCACGACTGGCTCGCACCGAGCTGGGGTGCGCAGCACGCCTACGCCTTGCTCGTGGTGATCGGAGCAGCCTGCACTGCGCTGGCCTGGCTCCCCATGCGCGCAGCCGAGCGCTAGCAAGCAGACTGTGGCGAGTCTGCAGACGGTCCGCGGTTGTGCTCCACACAGCGCCCCGGCCTCGTCGAAATTGCGAGCAAAATCAACCTCGTCCGCTGGCATCACACTTGCTGTGCCGCAGTGCAAAGCAGGGAGACCGTATGAAGCATCGCGTCGTGTTGGGGGTTTTGTTGTCGAGCGTCATGGGCCTGGGCTGCGCGTCGTCGCAGGGGCAGCGGGTGAACGACGCCCGCATGGCGGAGATCGAGGCCCGCGAGCGCGAGCAGCTCGCCGCCATCGAAGCGCGGACCTCGTCGCGCTCGGACGGCATCGAGAAGGTGGGCGATCAGCACGAGCAAGCGCTCGAAGCTTCCGACCAACCGGGCGCAGACGCGCGGGGCGAGCTCGCCGAGGTCTCGACCGAGCGCGAGCAGTATCGCAACGACGCCACCGGCCGACTCGACAAGCTGACCGTGCGCCTGGAGGCCGCCAAGGAGAAGACGGACGTGCTGGGCGCGCGCGCTCCGACCTCGCTCCATCAGGAGCTCGAGACCGCGCAGACCGCGCACAAGCTCCTCAAGCAGCGGGTGTCCGAGCTGGGAGCCGTGCAGCCGGCGCAGTGGGGGCAGAACAAGGAAGAGCTCGAGCGCGGCCTGGACCTGCTCGGCGAGCGCATCGCGAACCTCAACAAGTCGATCGGCGACGTCTGAACGACCGCGGGTCTCAGCGGTAGCGGGCGGCCGGCTCGGCGCGTGAGAGACCCGGCTGTAGCGCCAGGCGCGTGTCGCCTCCCCGGTTCCGGGGATGGTGGCGCTGCGGGCGATCCCCAACATTGAGCCGCGTGAGCACTCGAGCTCGGCGTCTCGCCGCACACCGCGCACGATTGCGTGAAGGCGCTGCACAAGGCGTTCGGCGCGCGCAGCCGCGGCGAGCTGCTCGCGAGCGTACGCAAGTCCACCCCCGCGCGCACACGTTTGCTCGCCCAGGCCTGAGTTTGCGCGTAAGTGCTCAGCGGACATCAGACCCGCTGGGACAGCATGCAATCGGCGCGAAACGAGGGCGATTCTATACGTGGCCAGTTCGAGTCGATCCCGCTGGTCGACGTGTCCGACCTGGGCCGCGCGGCGGGTGCGCTCGACCATGCCGCGCGCCATGTCGGCTTCCTGTACGTCACCGGCCACGGCGTCGAGCCCGCGCTGGTCGCGGCGCTGCACGAACAGGCGGCGCTGTTCTTCGCGCTGCCCGAGCAGGTCAAACGCGCGTATTACATCGGCCTGTCGCCCAACCACCGCGGCTACGTGCCGCCCGGGGAAGAGGTGTTCTACGAGCAGAGCAAGGACAGCAAGGAGGCGTTCGACCTCTCGCGTGATCTGCCCGACGATCCGGACTTCCTCGCCGGCAACCGCTTGCTCGGGCCCAACGTGTGGCCGCGCGAGCTGCCGCACTTTCGCGACGTGGTCAGCCGCTATTACGACGCCGTGTTCACGTTCGGCACGCGGCTGATCGCGGGCTTCGCGCTCGCGCTCGGCCTGCCCGCCGATCACTTCGCGCCGATGTTGCAGAAGCCGCCCTCGCAGCTGCGCTTGCTGCACTACCCACCCGGCGAAGACGCGCCCGGCATCGGCTCCCACACCGACTACGAGTGCTTCACGATCCTGCACACCACGGCGCCCGGCCTGGAGGTGATGAACGCCGAGGGCCGCTGGGTGGACGCGCCGCCCATGCCCGATGCGTTCGTGGTCAACCTCGGGGACATGATGGAGATCCTGACCGCGGGCCGCTGGGTGTCCACCGCCCATCGCGTGCGCAACGTGCGTGAAGAACGCTACTCGTTTCCGCTCTTCTTCAGCCTCGACTACGCCACCGTGGTCGAGCCGCTGCCCGGCTTCGAGGACCGCGCGTACCCACGCGTGATCGCGGGTGAGCACCTGCTGGCGCAGACCGCGCAGACGTTTCGCTACTTCGAGCCGCTGATCGCGAGCGGTCGCTTCACGATGCCGCTCGCTGCCAAGGGGCTGTCGTCGTTCGGACGGGACCGCGCTTGAAGCTCGCGTTGTATGCCAGCGTGTGGGCGTTCGGCTCGGTGGACGCGTGCCTGGAGCGCGTGCGCGCAGGGCTGTTCGACGGCGTGGAGGGGCCGGTCTCGTGTGGGCCGCGCGTGCGCGCGGAGGGCGTGCCGTATCTGGCCGAGCTGTGCACGGGGGGCGACTACGCGCCGCCGTCCGCGGTCCCGGAGAGCCTGCACTTCGATCAGTTTCGCGCGCAGCTCGACCAGGCCGGCGATGCGACGCTCGTCAACTGCCTGACCGGCTCCGACGCCTGGCCGCTCGCGCAGAGCATCGACTACCTCGGCCGCGCGCTCGAGCACGCGCAGGGCATCGAGCTCAGCTTCGAGACGCACCGCGGCCGCCCGCTGTTTCACCCTGCCAACACCTTCGCGATCGCGAGCGCGTTGCCGTCGCTGCAGCTCACCTGCGATCTGAGCCACTGGTGTGTGGTCTGCGAGCGACTGGTCGATCACGAGC
>DASUME010000488.1:0-14843 GCA_036277895.1 Polyangiales bacterium | reverse complement strand
TCGCGCAACTTCTTGCGCAAGAGGTCAAGAGAGACGTCACGCAGCCGGAACGCGCTCCTCGCGCGGACACGGCGACCACTTCTGACCGAGACGTTGTCGCGAGTACCGCGCCATTTGCCGCCTTCGCGGTGGGCCTCGACGAGGCGTCTCAGCAGCGCGAGCAGAACGAAGCAGTCGAGCGCGCGCAGGGACGACTCGGGGTACTCCTCGAGGTCGCGCAGGCAGCGCTGCGCCGGGGCGAGGAGGCCTACAGAGCGCGCAACCTCCCCGAGCTTCCCAAGGACGCGCCACGACGTCAGCAGCTGCAGGCTGCCATCGCCGTACCGCGAAGTGCTTCGCGCGCAAAGGCGCCTGCCGTTCTCCGAGACCTCGACGACAAGACAGCGCGGATCTGCCGCGACGTGCTCGACAACCCGCTCTGGATCGCCGCCGACTACCTCGAGCGGTCGCTAAGCCTCGACAACGAGCACGCTCTCACGCGCGAGGACCCCGCCGTGGTCGAAGCCACCTCGCGGTACCGCGAAGCGGAAGAGCGGATCCGGGACGCGAAGCAGGATCTCGACACGTACGCCGCACGCGACCCCACCAAGTGGCAACGGGTGCGCGGCTTTCTCGGGGGCAAAGACCACGACGACAAGGAGCTCGCGCGACTTCACGAAACGATGGAACAGGCCGCGCGCGGCATTACCCACGCCAAGAAGGACCTCGACGACGCTGAGCACTTGTCCCGCGCGGAGCGCCAAGCCGAGCTGGAGGAGGACCGCGAACTTTGCGCTGCTGCGCGCGAGTACCGCGAAGCGCTCGAGCAGCCGTTACGCGAAGCCGTTCTTGAGCGACATGTAGCGGAGTGCGCTCTCGAAAAGCGTCGGCCTCCTGAGCACCTTCGGAACGTCCCCGATCACGCTTCGCTTACGTATGTTGGCGTGCGGAAGCTCGGCGAGTTCGAGTACCACGAGTTCGAACGCTTCGGCGGCGGAGTGCATCTGGTCGATGCGCTGGAACTGCGCGAAACGACCACCCCGCTGGATCTCGCACGGGGCGACAGAGTGACGTTCCAACACGATGAACGGGGCGTGCGCCATCTGCATGTCGACGAGCGCGGCGACGCGTGGTGCAGGCTTCGCACCGTCGAAGGGCTTTTGACCGAGGTCGACCGGCACGGCGAGAGCGTTCGCGGACTCAAAATCCACGACGTGAGCTCGGGCGAGGAGCGCTGGCTGCGGCCCGGTTCGAGCAACGACCTGCGCACGGAGCTGTCGGCACCCGTGCTTGCGAACATTCAGCCGGGTGACTTCGTGCAGATTGGTTCTTCGCACTTCCAGGTCATTCCTGGTCGGCCGCAAGAGCGCAGCCGCGAAAACGCGCGGGAGCGGTGATGGCAACGTTTCGCAACGAAGTGCTCACCGACTTCGGCCATCGACCGCGCGCGACGCAGGTAGCGCGAGGCAACAAGCGAGAGGTCTGGATCGCTCTCGCGATCGGGATCGCCGTATTTGTCACCTCGCTGCAGCTGACGACGCAGTGGGTCGCGCATCGGCTTCACTACCAACAAGCATTGGGCGCACCAGTGGTGCGCAGTGAGCCCCCCGTCTACCCGCCGTGGAAAGCGTACCAGTGGCGCGCAAGACTCGCGCGCAGTGACGAAGCGAAGCCCTTTGCCGAGAGCGTCGGGAGTGCCCTGAACTTGGCGCCTTTGTTGTCGCTGGTCGCCGCCGCGCTGGTCTTCTCTTCGAACAAGCGCCGTCAGAGCAATCGTGTGCACGAGACGCATGGTTCCGCACGCCGCGCGGCGAAGGAAGATATCGAGCAGACCGGGCTTTTCGCCGAACACGGCCTCGTGCTGGGCACGTGGACGGATGCGGCCGGCAACAAGCGGCTGCTCCGGCACGACGGTCCCGACAACGTGCTGATCTTCGCCGTCATGGGCGGCGGCAAGGGCGTCGGCAACGTTCTCCCGTCTCTCTACACCTGGAAGCACTCCGCCATCGTGCTCGACATCAAGGCGGAGAATCACGCCTTCACGTCTGGGTATCGCCACGCAGCAGGCCAGCGCGTGTTTCGCGTCAACCTCGCGCTGCCATCGCACGACACTGCCCGAATCAACGTTTTGGACTTCATCCGCTTCGGCACCGATCAAGAGGAAGCCGACCTGCAGCGCATCGCCACCGCACGCGTCGACTCCACCGGCGCGCTTCGGAAGAGTCACACCGACGGGAGTCACTGGCTGAGCACCGGCATCGCCTTCTTGGCCGCCGCGATCCTGCACAGCGTGTACCGCGAAGGCGGTCCGCTGCCCGATGGGCGCTCGCCTGTTGGCCTCGCAGATGTGCTCGCGGACCTTACCGATCCTCGGAAGGCGTTCGAGGACCTCGTGAAGGAATGGCTGGTCTATGCGCATGATGACACGCCTCTTCCACGCTGGCGGGACGCGGATGGCATGCCGACACGTACGCATCCAATTGTCAGCGCTGTCGCACGCGTTCAGCTCGGCCGAAGCCCCAACGAACGCAGCGCGATCATGTCGACCGTGGTGACTGCGCTTGAGGTCTTCCGCGACCCGCTCCTCGCGGCTAACACCGCGACCAGTGACTTCCTGCCTTCCGACATCATGGACGCCGACGCGCCGACCACGGTCTACTTGCAAGTCCGACCTACCGACCTCCCGCGCCTTGCGCCCATCGCGAACCTCTTTCTCGACCTCACACTTCGACGATTGACCGAGACGATGGCCTTCGACGGCGGGCGCGAGTCCGGCAGCCACAAGCACGACCTTCTTCTCATGCTCGACGAGCTGCCCGCGCTGGGCCGCGTTCCAATTCTCGCAGAGGCCCTCGGGTATTTCCGAGGGTGGGGGATCAAGGCCATGATCGTCGTGCAGAACCTGAAGCAGCTTCAGGAGCACTACGGCCAGAACGAATCGATTTCGGGCTTGTGCGGCGTCACGGTCGCGTACCCACCCACCAAGGTCGACGTCGACACGGCGAAGCACATCTCGGCGATGTGTGGCACCACCACCGTCATCCGTCGGAGCCCGCCCGCAAGCGGCGGACGACTCAACGAAACGGTGACCGAGCAAGAGGTCGCGCGCCCCCTCCTCCTGCCGGACGAGGTGAGCTGCATGCGAGGACCTCGACGGGAAGGGAAAGACATCGTGGAGCCGGGGGACGTGCTCGTTTTCGCGACGGGGTGTCAGCCCATCTTCGCCGAACAATTCCTCTTCTTCAAAGACCGCACAATGCTTCTCCACTCGAAGCTGGAGCCGTCGCCCGCCGTTCCCGTGGGTCATCCCAAGCCACAGCGTCCACAACGCCGGCGGCGCGCCTCCGTCACGGCTCCCGCCGTCGTGCAGAACGCATCCGAGGGCGCAGACCTCCTCACGGCCGCCGGCACCGAGCCAGATCCCCCGGACTTCAGCCTGGACGACCTGCGCTGATCCGAAACCACTCATCGCCGCACTGATATCTGTTGAGTGATATTTGAGCTTGCAAGAAGCTTCGAAGCTGCGTATCTCTTGGCAGTGGGTCAAGGGATACCGGCGGAGGCACGCCGCATTGACGCGCTGCTCGTCTCGAAAGGCGAGCTGCGCTTCGGTCGCTGCGTCCAGGCGCCGGCATCTGTCGACTCCCGTCCCGCAGGAGCTCTGACAATGCCCGCACGCAAGTCGTCTCGGTCCGCATTGAAAACCGCCAAGCGAGGCACGGACCCTCGTTCCGACATGCAGTTGCTTCGCGCCGCGAGTGCGGGCGATCAGCGCGCGTGCGGCGCGCTCTTCGCTCGGTACGAAGTCATGGCGCGGGCCCTCGGACGACGCCATTTCAACCGCGAGTGCGACGTGGACGACCTGCTGCAGGACGCGGTCGTCGACGCACTTAGAAACCTCCACACGCTTCGGAACGGGCAGGCGTTCTGCAGGTGGTTTGGCGAGGTCGTGATTCGTACGATGGGCAAGCGCACCCGACGCCGACGCCTGGAGCGCCGTCACATGCGGCCGCTCGTCGGACAGGAGTTCGTCGAGCGCGAGCACGGTCCGAGCACGGAAGCCCTCGTCGACCTCGCCATGCTGCGCGAGCGCATGCCGGAGCTTACTGAGATCATGGCCCTGCAAACCAGCCACGGACACTCGCTTCCAGAGCTGGCGAAGCGTTTCGGAGTTTCACTGTCGACCACGAAGCGCCGGATCGCCGGCCTCCGCGCTGCATCGATCTTCTGACGCCGCACGCCGCACCCTAAGCAGTCCCCGCCGAAGGGCGTGGTGCGTGTGCGTGTGCACGCACGGCATTCGTGCGTCCGCAGTCCCCCTCTCATCAAGGAACGTGGAAGATGCCTCAATCCATCAACGTCATTCGAACCCTGTCACTGCTCACCGTGATCATCGCTGCGGCCTGCGGCGCTGAATCCGGCGATCCCGATTCGTATGAGGACGATCTCCCTCCCGCCACGGATCCAAACTTCATTCAGTCTGCGGTGAACTGCGATCTTCGACCGCGCGCATGCGGCGCGACTCGAGCACCCAACGAAGCTGCCGGATCAGACGCGATCCGAGCACGCCTAGGCAGCATTAATCCGCGCATCCGGACCGAATACTTCGACCGCGCGATCGACGCGACCCCACTCGTGACGGCCGACGGCCGAGGCGCATTCCAGTTTTTCGAGGGGAACTCGGGCACGGGCGCGATCTACTCCAACCCGGATGGCTTGGTCTGGGATGCCGAGAGCGCGGCGTGGGTGACCGGGCGCGTGACCGAACCGATCTACGGCGCCGGCCTGCTCTACTGGCTCGACCACGGTTACGAGCTCGCGCTCGGCTATCCCTCGTCCCCGGAGTACGCAGAGCGGGACGATCCGTCGTCCATGCGCGAGCAGCGGTTCGGCGAGGCCCGCGTGCACACCTCTCCCACGGGAGCGATGGCGGAGACCGTCACCTTGCGGACGGGCTGGAACGGAGTCTGGGGCAAGGGTTACCTCGGCCTCGCCCTGAACGGCTCCGCACCGGACTCCACGTTCGAACTCACCACGCGAAACGAACCGGCCTGGGACGCGCCCTGCGCTGTCTACGACGCGCCTTACGCGTGGTCCACCGGCGGCGCGCCCTGCCAACCGTGACCCGCCCGCACACGAGAAGCCGGCCTTGGCCGCCACGCCCGAGACCTTGCTTCCAAAAAAAAGTAGCTGAGCGCGCAACCTCGCCGCGCACGCGCCGATAACCAGGACGCGACCCGCAGAACCCGTCGAACACACGCGCGCAATCCGCACGCGAACAGGATTCGTGCGTCCGCAGCCTCACGGCAATCTCCAACAGCAATGAAGAAGGACACGACACATGACACGCCGATCCATCAACCTAACTCACTCAGTTCTCACGCTCGCACTCGTCCTCGCGCATGGCTGCGCAGCCGAGGTTTCTGGCCTGGGCGAGGAGAGTAACGAAGCCACCGTCTCACCGGCGCGCGCGCCGGCAGCACTGCAAGAGCACCTGATCGCCGAAGTTCCGTTCGAGAACGGAGGCGCCATTCAGTTTTTCGAGCCCGAGCCCGGGGTGCTCCTCACCCGCGAAACAGGGCCCTCTGTGCGAGAGACCGTGGCGGACGAAGAGACTCTGACCGCCGCGCAGCTGTACACGGCACTGACGGGCAAGGCGGCTCCCGAGCGCTTGGTCGAGCTTTCAAAGCTCATCGCCGAGCGTGAACCGACCGTCGCCGTCACGGACGAGGAGAGTGAAGACCCGAAGGTCGACAAGTTCACGCCGGCCAACGGCAACGGTCAATCGTACGAGCGCAACACGTGGACCTACTTCGAGTTTTGGGATCGCTATTGCGCGGACGCTGCGTGGAAGAAGGAGTTGTCGGGCGAAGCCACGCGCCAGAAGACGAGCAAGGCCAGCTACTACAAGTTTGGCATCTACTCGCTCTACAGCGACGTCCACTACGACTGGCTCTACCGGGGCAACTGGATCAGCGATGACCTGACGGCGGGCTGGTACATCGCCCTTACGATCGACAACGGCACGTTCGGGAACGATTCGGAGACGAAGGCAGCGCCCGTCCGCCCGAACGACGGCGTCTTCACGCATTGCGTGACCGGCCGCCGGTGAGCCCCCAATGCACGCGCGGACCTTCCGCGCGTGCTGCCTCGCCTGCGCGCTCGCGCGCCTGGTTTGCGCACACCGTTCTCCTCGCGACGCCAACACGAGCGGCTGCGGGAGCCCGCTCTCTCGACTCGCTCTCCTCGCTCACGAGGCCTCGTTATGACCAGCGCACACGCTTTGAGCACGCTCCCGAACGCGCGCAGCGACCGCGTCCACGACGCCAAGAGAACGGCATCTCTCGTCACTTCCTCGGCCTCGCACGTAGGCGCGCTCCCCTTTCTCAAGTGGGTGGGCGGCAAGCGCCGCCTTCTGCCCGCGCTGCGCGCGCGCCTGCCAGCCGATCTCTCGACTCGTCGCTACGTGGAGCCCTTCGTCGGCGGGGGCGCTCTCTTCTTCGCGCTCCAGCCCGGCGCCGGAGTCCTTGCGGACCTGAATGGCAACCTGGTCGAGACGTATCGCATTGTGCGCGACGCGCCCGAACTGCTGATCGCGCACCTCGAGTTCCTCGAGCGTCGCCATTCGCACGACGCCTTCTATCAGGCGCGTGAGCGCTACAACACGCGCGCCGCAGGCCCCGGCCCCGTCGAGCGCGCGGCGTTGTTCATCTACCTGAACAAGACCTGCTTCAACGGCTTGTACCGTGTCAATCGCCAAGGCCTCTTCAACGCGCCCATCGGGCGCTACGCCAAGCCGTGCATCGTCGATGCGGCCCGCCTGCGCGCCGCGTCCGCCGCGCTGCAGCGCGTGGAGCTTCGCCATGCCGCGTTCGGCGCTCTTCTCGACGTGGTCCAGTCGAACGACT
This sequence comes from Polyangiales bacterium, assembly GCA_036277895.1. GTDB lineage: Bacteria > Myxococcota_A > Polyangia > Polyangiales > DASUME01 > DASUME01. The sequence continues at coordinate 7,956 of DASUME010000488.1, read as the reverse complement.
TTCTCTATCTCGATCCACCGTACGTGCCGCTCACGCGCACAGCGAGCTTCACCGCCTACGGACCCGCGGCCTTCTCGATGCGGCATCAGGAGAGCTTGCACGCCGTGGTCACCGAGCTGGACGCACGCGGCGCAAAGCTCTTGCTCTCGAACAGCGACACACCTTGGGTCCGCGAGCGCTACCGGCACTTTCACATCGAGACGGTGACGGCGCCGCGCGCGATCAACTGCGCCCCCCACCGACGCGGCGCCGTCCCCGAGCTGCTCATTCGCAATTACGAAGGGACATACGCATGAATACCGCCTTGGCTCAACGCCCACGCACTTCGCGGGACAACGCAGAGTCACGCTGCGCATCGGTGCACGACGTGTTTGATGCCCTCGCTGAAGCGTTTGCCCGCTTGCCCCTCGACCCGGTGGGAGCCGTAGCGGCGATCCTCGACGTCGCCAGCGAGCTCGACGCCGCCGACAGCCTGCCGATTGCATGCCTGCCCGTTGCCAAGGCGCTGCGAGCGCTCGTTCATGCTGTGCACTGCATTTCGAGGGACCATTCGCGCCTCTGGCAGGCTGTCCTCGGAGACCCGCTAGAGGCCGACCTCCACACCGCGGCCGCCGCCGCGCGGAGGGTGGTGCACGAGGCTGAGCACGCGATCGAAGACCTCGGCAATCTGCTGCAGCCGCGCGGGTGCGGCCACGCGTCGACGCCGAGCGACGCTGCCGTGCGCCTGGCGACCGCGGAGTGGCTGGAGCTGATCGAGCTCCAGCTCGTCGTCGAGCGACGTGCCGCTCGCTCGCCGCTGCAGCTCTTTCGACTTGCGCAGATCACACGCGTTCACGCGACACATCGCGCCCAACAGCTCCTCGTGCTGGACGAAACCCGCTCCTACCTACGCGGCCACTGACAACCGCACCGTCTCCTCAACCCGCAAACCAGGACACCGCCATGCCATCCCTCACGCTGAACTCTTGCCACCGATTCGCCGCACGAGCGCTCCTGAGCGTCGTGTGCACGCTGTCTGCCACCGCCTGCGCCGCCGAGTTCGTCAATGTCACCTCGGGCGAGATCGGATGCCCCCGCGAGGAGATCACAGTCAGCGATCGCCATACGGGCTGGAACTCGGGCTCGTGGACCGCCGAGTGCCGAGGCCGGATCTACTACTGCTCCGGCACGGCCGGCAGCATCGATTGCCAGCCAGCGACCGAGGAGGGCATCGGGCACGAGCAACAAGCGCTCGAGCAAACCTCGGGAGGTAGCCCTGGCGCAACGCCAGAGACGAGTGGCTGCCTCTACGACACGCAATGCAAGGGCGACCGCGTTTGCACGCAGGGTTCCTGCGTAGCTCCCGCAAGCAGCCCGGACGCGATCTCCGCACGAGAGAGCAAGCCCCGACGCTGAACCGTCCGGTCCGCGAGCAGGATCGGGAACCCTGAGCAAGGTGCGCGGCGCGCACAGGAGGCACGCAACATGAAGATCAAGCAGGCTTGGGCGCGACATCAGCTCGCGCGCGCTCTCGGCAGGAACCTACCTCTGTTTTTGCAGTCAGTCGCCGACTTCGAGGGCGATTTGGCTTCGCTCGCAAGAGCCACGTGCTGGAACTTCGAACGCACGCTCGACGCGCTCGCGGTGAACACGACCTTGCTCTCGATCGACCAGGTTCGGGATGCCTTTGGCGACTTCTTGCAAACATCGTATCGAAGCCGGCGCGAACGCGTCGCGCTCACCCGAACGCTCGATCGCATCGATCAGACCGCACTCGTCTTCACCGACGCGCACGCGCAATGCCTCTTGGTGCGCGTGACGGACGACGCGCGCACGCACCACGTCGTCGGTAGCGGCCAGCGCCTGTGCTGCGTGGACCCGCGCACGCTCGTGGTCGCTCCACACCGCGCTTGGCTTCAGCTCACACCCTCCAAGCCCGCAGCCACGCCATGAATACCTCCGCCAAGGCACAGAGCTTTGAGCTCACGTTCGAGGCGCCCTCTCGCAGCCTTTTGCGGGTCGTATGCCGCCACGAAGGCCGAACGATCGGACCGGTGGTGCTCGACCCGTCCAACGCCGCGAAGCTCGCCGCGTTGCTCGCCCACCGAAATCCGCACCCCAAGCTCGACACACGCGATCGAGAGGCGCGAGAACAGAGAGGCCATTCAGAATGACGACCCCCAAGCTACCTACGATCCAGCTGCGGTTCGAGATGCCACGTTCGGATTGCATGCATCTTTGGATCGCGATGGACGGACTCGAAGGCGAGCCCGTCGAGCTCAACGAAGACGAGTTCGTCGCGCTGGCGGAGCTCTGGGAGTCCGCCAACGCCATCGTGCAGGCTTCAGACGCGCGACGTGGACATGCCGAGCCGGGCAGGCTCAGACCCCTCCTCACCGATCCGTTCGCACTCCGCGGATTGCATTCCGACGACCCCAACGACGAATGACCTCACGCGCAGACGCGCTGCCTTGGAGCTTCGAGCATGACCATCCATCCGCAGACTTGGTCCGTCGAGTATCTCTTCCACGCGCTCCACTGCGATGTGCAGCTCGCGATCGGCCCCCTGGATGATCAGGCGGATGCCGCGTGCTTGGCAGCCGAGACGCCGAACCTGCGCTTTGCCTCCGGTAACGTCTTCCTGCGTCTCGCAGAGCACGACTACCTCATTGATCCTTCAACGTTGATCGTGCATGGGGACCTGCCTCGGTCGACCGACAGCGCCGAACCGGACTTCGCGCTCGTGGACGCCTGGGTCTTCCCGGCACACAGGGTCGCGAGCCTCCCGCGAAGCGACTCCAGGGAGGCGCGGCTCTGGGCCGAAGACGCGGAACCAACGATCGATCTCAAGAGCTTGCACGAGCACGTCAGGCCCAACGACAGCGCCCCGCTCTCGCGCGACTGCGAGCTCGTGCGCGAGCTCGTGGAACACGGATGGCTCGCAGAGGTTCGGGACGCGGAGCTGGGGGCCCGCATCGTGGCCACCACTCGACTACTCACTCTCTGGCCACCGACGCTGGAGCGCGCAGGACAGGCACGTACGGAGGATCGCTCCCCCTTCGCGGATAAGCTGGCGCCGTCGATTTATCGATTCCCGGGCAACACAGTGAGCGCCTGGTCCGACCTGAAGCCGGGAGTACGCTGGTGACTCCCCGCAGAGGCTTCGACGACGACACGCGGCAGATGCCGCTTCCCTTCCTATGGGCTGCAGGCAACGAAAAACCGGAGGCCATCGACCATGAACGCGTACGGAGCGCAGGCGAAGAAGCACTGGGCGAAGTGGCTGCCCAATCGCTACAGCGAGATCAAGGACCCGGAGACGTTCTTCGCGGAGCTGGGGGAGGAGATCGCGAGCGAAGTCGATCAGATGGCCGACGCTCTGGCGGGCCAGGATCCCCTGAAGGAGTCGTTCCTCGACAAGATGGGACGCTTGAGCTCAGCGCGGCAGCAAGCGGAGGAGAGGATCCTTCGAGAGATGGCGTTGCTCGACCCCGAGAACACGCCGGACGCGAGCACAGCCGAGTAGGTACGAGTTCGTCCGAGCGCGAGCTCGGCACGCCGTCCGAGGCGGCGGGAAGCGGAACGCCGGGGCACGCTGACACCACCTTCCGCGCCACCAGCCAGGCCGATCTCGCTCCCTCCGGCGCGGTCGCCCGCGTTCGCGCAAACCTCGTCGCTCTTGGCATCCTTGAGCAGCTGCAGTCCCAAGCGCGCGCCGCCAGCAGCGAGGAACAGGCCGCGCTGGCGCGATGGTCGGGCTGGGGCGCCGTCCCCTTCGTGTTCGATCCGCAGGCCGCGGATTACGAGAAGTTCGCCTGGGCGCGCGGCGACTTGCGGCGCCTGCTCGGCGACCAAGCTTACGCGGCGGCGGAGCGTACCACGCTCAACGCGCACTACACTGATGCGGCGTACGTGCAGGCGATTTGGCAGGCCGTCGGCGCACTGGGCTTTCGCGAGGGCAGGGTGCTCGAGCCCGGCTGCGGAGCCGGCAACTTCATCGCGTTCGCACCCGAGGGTGCGCAGATGGTGGGCGTCGAGCTCGACCCGACCACCGCCGCCATCGCGGGCGCATTGCACACGAGCGCGGACGTTCGCGCGGAGTCCTTTGCCGACTCGCGGTTCCGCGAAGGCTCCTTCGACCTGGTCGTGGGCAACGTCCCCTTCGGAGACGTGGTGCTGCACGACCCGCGGCACAATGGCAACAGCCATCGGATCCACAACCACTTCTTGATCAAGAGCCTGCACCTCACCCGCCCAGGCGGCTTGATGGCGGTGATCACCAGCCGCTACACGATGGACGCTGCAAACCCCGCTGCGCGTCGTGAGATGGCGGAGCTCGCGGACCTTGTCGGCGCCGTGCGGCTGCCGACCGCCGCACATCGGCGAGCGGCCGGCACCGACGTCGTGACCGATGTGCTGGTGTTCCGCCGACGAGACGCCGGGGAGACCCCGCGAGGCGAGGGCTTCGAGCGAGCCCTATCGCAGGCTGTCGGACAAACCGAGCTCCGCATCAACGAGTACTTCGTCTCGCATCCGGAGCACGTGCTTGGTGCGATGACGGTTACGCAGGCCGACCGCGGGCGCACCGAGCTGGGCGTCATCGGCGATCGCAACGCCGGAGATGCGCTCGCCGCGGCGCTGCATGACATCGCGGCGCGGGCGCTCCAGCGCGACCTGGGACTCAGTCCGCGCGAAGCGACCGCCGACGCACCGGTTGCCCGCGTGGGCGCCTCGACGACCCGCCCCGACCGCTATCTTGAGGCTCACCCGAATCAGACCTTCACGCGCATTGAAGACGGCCAGCGAGTTCCGTTTTCGCCGCCCACCACGCAGGCGGCCGAGCTGCGGGCGCTGCTCGCCCTCCGCGATGTGGAGGTCGCTCTGCTTGAGGCAGAGGCACGGTCCAACGACGATGGACCTGCACTCGATGCGCTTCGCGGCGAGCTCAACAACCGCTACGACGAATATGCGCGCACCTATGGGGCGCTCAACCGCTTCTCCACGCGACGAACCGGACGCCTCGATCCCGAAACCGGCGAGGAGCGCCTTGCGCAGATCCGTCCGCCGCAGGGCGGCTTCCGACAAGACCCATACGCCAGCGCGGTCTACGCCCTCGAGCACTTCGACGCGAATACCCAGACCGCCACCAAGGCCACCATCTTCCGAGAGCGCGTGGTGGCGCGACGCACGCCTCGGCTCGGCGCCGACAGGCCGGAGGACGCACTTGCCATCTGTCTCGATCTCCACGGCGAGGCACGAATCGCAGAGGTCGCGCGCTTGCTCGGCACGGATGCGATCTCCGCGCGCAGCCTGCTCGACACGCTGGTGTTCGACGAGCCGAGAACGCATCGTCTCGTTCCGGCCGCGGAATACCTCTCGGGGAACATCCGCACCAAGCTCGTCGAGGCGCAGCATGCGCTGATCGAGGATGCGCGATTCGCCGCGAACGTCTCCGCCCTCACGGAGGTGCTGCCACGCGATCTCGGTCCCGCGGAGATCCGCGCCACGCTCGGCGCGGCCTGGATTGCGCCTCACTACGTGCAAGAGTTTCTGCGCGAAATCCTCGACGATCCGGCACTTCTCGTGGAGCATCCCGGCGGCTCGATTTGGGCGGTGCAAGGGAGATCGAACACCTCGGTCGCAACCACTCGCTGGGGCACAGAGAAGTGCGACGCCGTCCACCTTGCCCAGCTGTTGCTCGAGCAGCGTCCCGTCCGGATCTACGACACCGATGCGGAGGGCAAGTCCGTCCCCAACCCCACGGCGACGCTCGCGGCACAGGAGAAGGCCGCCGAGATGGCCGAACGGTTCGGCGAATGGGTCTGGGAGGAGCCGGAGCGCGCCGCGGCACTCGCGCGCGTCTACAACGATAGCTTCAATGCGATTCGGCCGCGTACCTACGACGGCTCATACTTGACCCTGCCGGGGCTCGCGCTGTCCTTCAAACCACGACCGCATCAGCTCGATGCGGTGGCGCGGATCATCGCGGAGCCCGCCGTCGGTCTCTTCCACGAGGTCGGTGCGGGCAAGACGGCCGATATGGTCATCGGTGCGATGGAGCTGCGCCGTCTCGGCCTCGTCCAAAAGCCCATCGTCGTGGTGCCGAACCACATGCTCGAGCAGTTTGCCCGCGAATGGCTGCAGCTCTACCCACAGGCGAAGCTCCTCGCGGCTTCGAAGGATGATCTCGACCGCGACAAGCGCCGAGTCTTCGTGGCGCGCTGCGCCACCAACGATTGGGACGCTGTGGTCATGGTGAGAACTGCCTTCGAGCGCGTGCCCATGTCACTCGAGGTCCAGCGCGCCTACCTTGAGCGCGAGGTAGAGGCGATTGCCGAGATGGTCGCAGCCAGCAAGCGCGGCAAGGGGCTCACCACCAAGCGCTTGCAGGGAATGAAGTTGCGCGCCGAAGAGCGACTCAAAAGAAAGCTCGACGGCGACAAAGACGCCGGCATCACCTTCGAGCACCTCGGCGCCGACTACCTCTTCGTCGACGAGGCGCACGCCTACAAGAACCTCGCGACGACCTCGAACATCCCCGGTATGTCGATCGAGGGCTCGCAGCGCGCGCAAGATCTCCACCTGAAGCTGGAGCACCTGCGCACCGCGCACGGCCGCACCGCGACGCTCGCTACGGCGACGCCGGTCTCGAACTCCATGGCCGAGGTCTACACGATGCTGCGGTACCTACGGCCTGACCTCCTACTGGCCGCTGGGCTCACGAGCCATGACACGTGGGCGGCCACCTTCGCCCGAAGTGTCGCGGATGTGGAGGTCGCACCGGACGGCTCGGGCATGCGCACGCAGACCCGCCTCAAGTGGCACAACCTTCCCGAGCTCATGCGCCAGTGGCTCCTCGTCGGGGACGTCAAAACAGCGGAGGACCTCAAGCTCCCCGTGCCCGCGATCGCGCAGCGGGCCAGCGACGGGATGCGCGCGCCGGAGACCGTCATCGTTCCGCCGAGCAGTGAGCTCAAGGAACTCGTGGCCCACCTCGCGCTGCGCGCCGAACGCCTACGCGGGCGCAGGCCCGATCAGCAGGCCGATAACATGCTCAGTGTCACCAACGACGGCCGCGCCGCGGCCTTGGACCTGCGGCTTCTACATGGAGACACAGCCGAACCGCAGAAGGTCGACGTCGCCGCCGAGCGCATCGCAAGCATCTATCAACAAGCTCGCGAGCACACGTACAACGGTGCCGACGGCACCCCGCACCCGGTCCGCGGCGCGCTGCAGATCGTGTTCTGCGATCTGGGCACGCCGAAGACGACGCGCTGGCACGTCTACGGGGAGCTCCGCGACCGCTTGCTAGCGAGGGGCCTACCGCGCGACGCCGTGCGCTTCGTGCACGAGGCCAAGAACGACCGCGACAAAGCGGACCTCTTCGCCGCATGCCGCGACGGACGCATCGCTGTGTTGATCGGCTCGACGGAACGGATGGGCGTTGGGACAAACATCCAACGGCGCGCACTCGCCTTGCACCACCTGGACGCGCCCTGGCGCCCTTCGGACATCGCGCAACGGGAAGGGCGGATCCTCCGCCAAGGCAATGAGAATCCCGAAGTCCAGATCTTGCGCTACGTCACCGAACGCTCGTTCGACTCCTACACCTGGCAGACGATCACGCGCAAGGCGGACGACTTCGGGAAGCTGATGCGCGGGCAGCTCGACGTTCGAGAGATGGACGACATCTGCGAAGCCGCGCTGAGCTACAACGAGGTGAAAGCACTCGCGACGGGAAACCCGCTCCTGCTCGAGCAAGCAAAGACCAAAGCCGAAGTGCAGCGCCTCGAGCGGCTAGGGCGCGCGCACGAGCGCAATCAAGACGTGCTGCGGCTTAAGGTGCGCAGCAACGCAGCGCACATTCAAGAACTACAAAGTCAGCTCGCAGTGGCGGAGGCGGCGATCACGCGCCTGTTGCCGTTGGACGCTCGACCACGCGACCTGCGCGTTGGCAGCACCGCGTACGAAAAGTCT
>DASUME010000487.1:0-5636 GCA_036277895.1 Polyangiales bacterium | reverse complement strand
TCGTGAGCGCGTCGAAGGTGAGCAGGCCTCGATAGCCGTTGACGTAGCCGGTGAGCTCGGCGCTGAACGAGCGCGCTAGCTCGAGGCGCAAGCCGAGCTCGCTCTGCAGCGAGCGCTGCAGGCCACGCTGCAGCACCGCATCGGCGATGCCCGGAAGTGGGATCGGGAAGCTGACGGGCTGGTTTGCAAGGCCCACGGACGCGTGCAAGCGCAGTCGCTCCGTCGTTGCATCGTCGCGCCCGTTCGTGCTGGACGTGTTGCTCGATGTTCACGTTGCCCTGTCGGTGCACAGCTACGTTGCCTCGCGCACCCAGCGTGCACGGAGGTTCCCCATGAAGCTGATGATCGCGATCTCGTTGTTTGCAACCGTGGCCACGTCGATGAGCTTCGCGAAGGCGGAAGACAAGACCGACTGCGCGATCAGCTACACGCGCAACGCCTGTCCCGGCAAGGAAGCCGATAGCTACGCGAAGTGCGACGGCAAGCAGTCGTGCGTGAAGTACGTGCCCGCGACGACGGCCGAGGAGTGCAGCGCCGCGGCGGCGCAGGCCTGCTCGAACGACCGGCCCACGGTCACCGAGAGCAAGGTCATCAACGCCTCGTACAAGGGCAAGCCGGTCAAGTCGTCAGGCGGCAAGGCCGACTTCTGCGCCGACTACGCCAAGCGCGCGACCGAGTTCAACCAGTGCACCAAGAAGTGAGCTCAGTGCGTGCCCGGTAGCGTTTGAACCTTATCGTCTACCGGCAGGCGGTCGGTCGGGGTGCTCGCGGGCGGGGCATCCTGACAGCGGTCGAGGCCCTCGTTGCAGACGGCGCTTCCGGGGCAACCCTCCGAGCACTTGCGCGAGACGCAGAAGCCGGTCTCGTGGTTGCAGTACGCGCCGTAGCCGCAGTTGTTTTGTAGCTTGCAGCCCGCGATCACGCCGAGCGTGTTGCCCACCGTGACCCCGCCCGCGCTCGGGGCTCCGGGTTCGGTGGGCTGGGCGCGGGCCCCGCACCCGGCCAGCACCACGAACAGGAACAGCGAACGGCACCATGGCCCAGCAACGCGCATCGTCCGGCACGATAGCACGCAGCTCCTGGGCGACGTCGTGCGTCATCGGTGCGGCGATCTGCCGCGTTTCTTTACAGCGGGGGGCCGCTCGCGGCCGGGCGGGGATGTGGCATCATCGGAACCGCCCATGCCCGCCATCGATATCTCCATGCTGGGCACAGCCGTGCTGTGCGCCGTGCTCGTGGCCTCCGGTTGTGCCTTCGCGATCTCGGTCGCGGCCGGGCGCGGTCGCGGGCACCTCCTGCCCGCCGCGCGCAACGCGACGTACGCGACCTGTGCGCTGATCGCGACCACGGTCTGCCTGTTGGCGTACGCCTTCCAGGCGCACGACTTCCGGATTCGCTACATCCAGCGCTACAGCGACCGCTCGATGCCCTGGAACTACCTCGTCACGGCGCTGTGGGGTGGGCAGGATGGCTCGCTGCTCTGGTGGTGCTTTCTCACCGCGCTCTGGACCGGGCTCGCGACGCGCTACCTGAAGAACCGGTACACGGAGCTGGCGCCGTGGGTGCTCGCGACCTTGAGCAGCATCCTGGCGTTCTTCGCGATGCTGATGTTGTTCGCGGCCAACCCGTTCTCCACGTCGGCCGCCAGCGTGCCGCTCGATGGCGAGGGCCTGAACCCGCTGCTGCAGAACTACTGGATGATGATCCACCCGCCCACGCTCTACATGGGCTTCGTCGGCTGGTGTGTTCCGTTCGCGTTCTGCATCGCAGCGTTGATCACCGGGCGGCTCAAGGACGAGTGGATCTACGCCGTGCGGCGCTGGGCGGTCGCGGCCTGGACCTTCCTTGCGTTCGGCAACCTGCTCGGTGGCCTGTGGTCGTACGAGGAGCTGGGCTGGGGTGGCTACTGGGCCTGGGATCCGGTGGAGAACGCCGCCTTCATGCCGCTGCTGGTGGGCACCGCCTACCTGCACTCGGTGATGATCCAGGAGCGGCGCGGGATGATGAAGGTCTGGAACGTGTTCCTGATGTGCCTGACCTTCATCATGACGATCTTCGGCACCACGCTGACGCGCTCCGGCCTGATCGCGAGCGTGCACTCGTTCGCGCGCAGCGACATCGGCATCTACTTCGTCTGGTACGTGGTCTTCCTGTGCGTGGTCTGCGCGGGGCTGATCATCTGGCGGCTGCCGTTGCTCAAGTCGCAGAACCAGATCGACTCGATGCTCTCGCGCGAGTTCGCGTTCTTGCTCCAGAACTGGGTGCTGCTCGGCATGATGTTGTTCGTGCTGATCGCCACCACGTTCCCGCTGATCAGCGAGTGGGTGCGCGGCGAGACGGTGACGGTAGGCCCGAGCTTCTACAACAAGTGGATGGTGCCGCTCGGCCTGGTGCTCATGCTGCTGACCGGCATCGGCCCGCTGATCTCGTGGCGCCGCGCCACCGGCAAGAACCTGCTGCGCTCGTTCCTCAAGCCCACGGTGGGCGCATTCGTGGCGCTGGGCCTGCACATCGTCGTGGGACCCTCGATCGGGTTTCCGGCCTTCGTGCGCAGTGACGCGCTCTACGACACGCTCACCGGCGAGATCCTGGCGTCGATCTACGCGGCCTTCCCCGGCCTGAGCATCATGATGTGTACCTTCGTGATGGGCACGATCCTCCAGGAGTTTTGGCGTGGCACCGCGGTGCGCATGAAGAACGCGAAGGAGAACGTGCTGGTCGCTCTGGTCGAGCTGGTGTCGCGCGCCAAGCGCCGCTACGGCGGCTACATCGTGCACGCCGCGCTGGTCTCGATGTACCTCGGCTTCACCGGCGCGGCGTACGACGTCGACAAGGAAGCGGCGCTGCGTCCCGGCGGCACGCTCGAGGTCGGCCATTACAAGCTGCGCTACGACGGGCCACGTCTCGAGGTCGACGGGAACAAGACGATGTTGTTCGCGGACATGACCGTGTTCGACGGGGGCGAAGCGGTGGCCAAGGTGTCGCCGGCGAAGTTCAAGTACCGCACGCACCCGGACATGCCGACCACCGAGGTCGCGATCCGCTCCACGCTGCGCGACGACGTCTACGTGATCATGAGCCAGGTGAACCCGGAGACCAAGCTCGGCACCTTCCGCGTCATCATCCGGCCGTTCGTGTCCTGGATCTGGATCGGTGGGCTGATGCTGCTCGCGGGCGCGTTCATCGCGGTGTCGCCGTCGATCAAGGAGCTGATGGAGAACGTACGCAGCGCCGAGCCGCGCTCGCGCCTGATCCCGCGGCCTGCGATGGCCACGTTGTTGATCTTGCTGCTGGCGGCCCTGCTGCTCGCGGGCAGCACGGCACTGGCGCAAGACACCAGCTCGCTGATGGCGGGCAACGTGGCGATGAACGGCCCCGAGGAGAAGGCGCTGTTCGAGAAGGTGCTGTGCCAGTGTGGCGGCTGCGCGCGCTTGCCGCTGTCGTCTTGCGTGTGCGAGTGGGCCGAGGGCAAGCGCGAGCAGATCCGGCTCGACATCGCGGGTGGCAAGACGTCCGCCGAGGTGGTCGAGGACTACGGCAAGCAGTACGGACCCAAGGGGCTGGCGACGCCTCCCGACAAGGGCTTCGACCGCGCGCTGTGGGCGGTGCCGATCAGCGGCTTCGTCGTGGCTGCGGGCGGCATCGCGCTCTTGGGCCGGCGCTGGGTGAAGCGCAACGCCGAGGCGCGCGCGACCGACGTGGCGCCTGTGGCCGACGACGCCCTCGACGCCGAGCTCGACGCCGAGCTGCGCAAGCGAGACGAAGCATGAAGGCGTTCTTGCCATCGGCCTTCATCGTGCTCTCCGCGGGCGGCTTGCTGTTCGCGATCTCATTCCTGTGGGCGACGATCCGCACCTTGCTCGGGGGCGCGCACGAGGCGCACGTGAGCGAGAGTCCGGCGCTGCGCCGTCGTCACGACTTGCTCTCGGAGAAGGAGGCTGCGCTCAAGGGCATCAAGGACCTGGAGTTCGAGCGCGAGGTTGGCAAGCTCTCGGACGAAGACTTCAAGCGCCTCGAGGCGGAGCTGCGCGGCCGCGCCAAGGGCGTGCTCAAGCAGCTCGACGAGGATCTGCGCGAGCACCGCGTCAAGGCGCAGGCGCTGCTCGAGCGCGAGCTTGGACATTCGCTGGAGCAGAAGTCGTGAAGCGCTGGGTGGTGATGGCGTGGTTGGTGGCGAGCTCGGCGTCGGCGCAGCCGCGCGGGCCGGCCGACATCATGAACGGGGCGAACGAAGATCGCCGGCAGCAGGAGCTGCAGCGTGCGGTGCGCGCGGGCGACGGCGTGGCCAAGGTGGCGCTGCCCGATGCCGGCACGGCCCCGATCGACGAGGCCGCGAACGACGTCAGCAAGACACCTCCTGCGGAGGATCCGCACGACCACAAGCCCAACGTGCACGCCGCGCTCAACGAGCCCGCGCTGCCGGTCGCCGAGCCGCTGCGCAGCCTGCCGGTCGGCTCGATCCAGGTCGTGGTGGCGGCGCCGAACGGCGAGCGCATCCCGAACGCGGAGATCGTGCTCGGCGTGATGCAGAGCCTGGGCGGCCGCACCGAGCAGCGCGCCAAGACGGACGAGCACGGCGAGTACCTGTTCCAGCACCTGCCCGTGGGCACGCAGCAGGCCTACCGCGTGAACGTGCTGCGCGAGGGCGCCAAGTTCAGCACCACGCCGTTCCGGCTCCCGGACGACATGGGCTACGTGGCGCGCGTGCCGCTGCTGCCCGCCACCACGGACACGCGCATGCTGTTTCAGATGATCGGCCAGACGGTGGTCGAGCTGCGCGACGATCGCCTGCACGTGAGCCAGCAGGCGCGGCTCGCGAACGCGGGGCAGGACGTGATCGTGCTGCCCAAGGACGGGCTCGAGATCCCGCTGCCGGAGGGCTTCACCGCCTTCACGTGGCAGGACCAGATGACCGACCAGAAGGGCGAAGAGCTGGCCGGCAAGGGCTTCCGCATCCGCGGCTCGCTGCCGCCCGGCACGGTGACGCTGACCTGGACGTTCGACCTCAAGCGCAGCGGCGACAGCGTGAAGATCCCGATCAGCCAGCCCTGGCGCACCTACCAGTACCGCGTGATCAGCGAGGCGCCGGCCGGTCTGAAGCTGCGCGTGACGGACTTCCCCGAGCCCGAGGCCGTGCGCGACAAGGATCGCGATCTGCTCTTCACGCAGAAGCAGAACAGCCCGCAGGACGTGAGCACCGCGTCGTTCACGATCAAGATCGACGGCATCCCCACGCCGGGTCCGGGGCGCTGGATCGCGCTGGTGCTGGCGGTGTTTGCGATGGGCGTGGGCCTGGTGGTGGCGCGCAACCCGGCCGACGATGCGCCGGATCGGAAGCTGGCGATCGCCGCGCGCAAGCAAGAGCTGCTGGCGCTGGCCAAGCAGACCGAGAGCGAGCTCGAGCGCGGCGACATCGGGCCGCAATACCGGGCCGAAAAGCTCGATGAAATCCTCACCGAGCTGGCGCTCGTGCTGCGCGACGAAGAAGCCCTCGCCAAGGGCTGAGCGCACCAGCCCACCGCGTAACAACACGCCCCCAGGCCTCGTGATAAGGTGCCCGCAGAGAGTGAGGGGCACATGGCTGAGGGGCTGAATCGCGCAACGTTGGTCGGGAATCTCGGGATGGATCCCGAGCT
>DASUME010000486.1:0-4561 GCA_036277895.1 Polyangiales bacterium | reverse complement strand
GACGTGATCCGGCGCCCACTCCAGCACGCGTCGGTACGCGCTCACCGCGTCGACCTTCTTGTGTAGCTTGTTCGCGAGCAGCTCACCGAGCCGCTGCGAGAGCGCGATCTTGCCGTCGAGCCCGTTCTCCAGCTCGATCGCGCGCTCCAGCGCCGGCGCCGCGCGCTCGAACGCGCCGTGGCGCTCGGCCAGATCCGCGAAGCGCACCTGCGCCTGCGCGTCGTCGGGCGTCAGCACCAGCAGCTTCTCCAGCCGCTGCAGCGCCCCCGCGCGGTCGTCGAGCTTGTGCTCCAGGAAGTCCGCCGCGCCCAGGATCGCCAGCCGGCGCTGCGCCTTGGGCAGCGAGCTCGCACCGGCCAGCCGGTCGAGCGCCGCCACCGCCTCGGGGAAGCGCCCGCGCGCGGCCTGGATCTCCGTGCTCAGCGCGAGTGCACCGAGGTGCTCGTCGTCGAGCATCAACACGTTCTCCAGGCAGTCGAGCGCCGCCTCCAGGTGGCCTTGCTTGCGCTCGTGGCGCGCCAGCTCGTAGTGCAGCTTCACCAGCTCTTCGGGATCGTCGACGCGCTCGCTGCGCCAGCGCACCAGCTCGTTCAGATCCTGGTCGGCATTGCGCGCGTTGAGCAGGTCGTGCATGCGCAGGTACGCGTGCTTGCGATCGGGCGCCACCGCGAGCACCTGCGCGAACAGCCGCTCCGCACCGGCCCGGTCTTCCAGCTGATCCATACGCACGGTGGCCGCCTGCTCGAGCAGCTCGACCGCAGCATCTCCGTCGAGCGCCGCCGACAGCTTCTCCGCTGCGTCCGCCAACAGCGCAGGCTTGCGCGCGCGCTCGGCCGCTTCGTAGGCCAGCTCCCAGGCCGCCAGCGACGTGTTGTCGCGCGCCAGCAGCTCTTCGATCGCGGGCAGCGCGTGCTCTGCGTCTCCCGAAGCGAGCCGCGCGCGCGCCAGCGCGAACAGCTGCGGGCCGCGATTGGCAGGGTCGCCGGTGCGCACGATCAGATCGAGCGCAGCCGTGCGCAGTGCGCCGTCGTGCGCGGGCGAGCCGAGCGCGAGCACCACGTCCGCCAGCTCCGGCGTCAGCTCGATCGGCTGCTCGTCGTCCCGGTTGAGCACGCCGCGCAGCGTGGGCGCGAGCGGCTGTGCTGGCTTGTCGCGCTGCTCGCTCCAGAGCGCCTCGGCGCGCGCGCCGCTGGCCAACGACGGATCCGTGGTCACCTCGGCGAAGGACGCCAGCGCCTGGCCGTGCTCCTGCGGGCGCAAGGCGAGCCCCACGTGCGTGCGCGTGAAGTGCGCCCAGCGGTCGTCACTGCGCACGCGCCCCGTGCGCTCGACCAGCTCCAGCACGCGCACCGGCGGCGCGTTGCGCGCCACCAGCTCGCCGCCGAGCTCGCGCAGCAGGGCAGGGCGCAGCGAGTCGGTCGCGCGGGTGGCCAGCAGCTCGATCGCGTCCGCGCGCACCGAGAGCGAAGCCGAGCGCGAGAGCGCCAGCGCGATCGCCGCGTGGTGGCCCACGTCGTCGTCGTTCAGCGCGCGTAGCAGCAGCGGCTCGGCCTGCGCCGGGGCCTGATCGACCAGGTCGTACAGCTCGGCCAGCAGCACGGTGTCCACACCGGCGCGACCCGCCAGGCGCTCGCGATCCGCGAGCCCCGCACGCGCGGTGCGCTCCAGCTCCGGCGCGTGCTTGCGCTGCGCCAGCCGCAGCATCGCCCACAGCGCGCCGAGCGACGGCTCTTCCTTGCTCGCGGCCTCCAGGTAGCTCTGCTCGGCGCGGTGCACGTCGCCCGCGAGCTCGGCGGCGAAGCCGGCCGAGAGCAGCGAGATCTCCGCGTCGCGCTCGCCTTCGTGGCGCTCGGCGGCCCGGCGCAGGAGCGCGATCGTGGCCGGGCTGTCGCCCTGCTGGCGCAGCACCTCTTCCAGCAACACCAGCGCGTAGCGCTGCGCCGGCGCGTGCTCCAGCGCGCGCTCGAGCAGCTCGCGCGCCTGGGCCGCGTTGCCACCGCGCAGCGACGCGCGCGCCGCGGCGCTCAGCTCCGCCGCTGCCTCTTCGCCCTCCACGCTACGCGCGCGCGCAGCGTGGATGCGCGAGAGGCGCGGGTAGTCCTTGCGGCCGGCCGCGTGCATCAGCGCCAGCTTGAGCACGGCCTCGGCCGGCTCCGACTGCAGCAGCTCGTCTTCAATCAGCGCGTCGCGTTCGTCGTCGGAGCTGACCTCGAAGCGGTGGTGGCGCAGTGCGCTGCGCTCCTCGGGCTCCAGCGTCACGTTCAGCAGCCGTGGGATCGCGAAGCGCGCCAGCGCGTCGTCGCGCAGATCGAGCGCGCTGCCGTAGGCCTCGCGCAGCAGCATCGGATCGTTGGGCTTGATCGTGTCGGCGCGCTGGAACAGCAGCAGCGCCTGCTCGGGATCGCGCAGCTCCTGCGCCGCGATCTGCGCCGCCTCGGCGAGCTTCTGCACCGCCTGCGCAGGATCCGTCGCCACGTTGGCTTCGGTCTGGCGCTGCGCGATGCGGTCCGCGTCGCGGCCCTCGTCGAGCAGCAGATCGTCGAGGATCGCCTCCGCCGCTGCCGAGCCGCCGGCGACCGCGATGGTCTCGATCAGCTTCTTGCGCGCGGTCTCCGCGTCGCCGATCACGAGCGCGTGCTCGGCCAGCCGGAAGTGCAGCGCCGCGGCCTGCTCGCCCTCGAGCCCCGCAGCCAGCAAGCCGCGCGCCTCTTCGGCCGCCTTCTCGCGGTCCTCGAGCAGGTCGTAGGTCAACATGCGCAGGTAGCGAAACAGCAGGTCGTGCGGCGCGTGTGCGATCGCGCCCTCGATCGAGCGCAGCGCGCCGAGCGGATCGCTGAGCGCGGCGCTGCGCAGGCGCGCCGCCTCGTACCAGTGCGCCACTGCGCGCGAGCGTAGCCGCTGCAGCAGGAGCGGGTCGGACTCCAGGTCCTTCACGCGCTCCTTGAGCTCTTCCCCGAGGCGCGTGGCCCGACGCTCGCTCGCCTCGACCAGCTCCTCGGTGAAGCCATGCTGGCGCGCGAAGCGACCGAGCGCGATCGCGTACGCCTCCTCGTGCACCTCCGGCGCGAGTGCGGCGGCGCGCAGCGCCTCCAGCGCACCGCTGATCTCGCCGCGTTGCTCGCGCAGCGCCGCCAGCTCGATCAGCAGCGCACCGCGGTGGGTCGGATCGTCGCTGCTCTCGGCGCGCTTGGCGAGCGCAGTCAGCGCGCCCTCCTGATCGCCGGCCGCGCGCCGGTTCCACTCCAGCAGCAGCGCCGGATCGGCCTTGGGCTCCTGCTCCAGCGCCTGCTCGAGGCGCGTCTGCACGAGCTTGTCTTCGCCGGAGACCTTGCTCAGCAGCGCCTGGTTGGTCAGCGCCGTGCCGCGCTCGGCCGGGCTCCGCGCCGAGCGCACCTCTGCGTCGTAGAGCCGGATCAGGTTCTTGTACGAACGCCGGCGCTCGAACATGCGCACCAGCGCGTGCAGCGGCAGGCGCGAGCGGTTGTCGGCGTTGTAGGCCGCGAGGTAGTCCTGCACCGCTTGCGCCGGCGACTGCAGGATCACCTCGTTCACGTAGCCGGCCTCGAACAGCAGCGTCGCCTTGACCGTGCGGTCGTTGCTCGCTTCGGCCTCTGCGCGCAGCTGCCGCACGCGGGCGCGCGCATCGCTCAGCTCTGGGGGCAGCGAGGGAGGCGCGCTGCTGTGCAGGGGGCCTCCGGGCGGAATGCTCGAAAGCGCCGGTGACGATGGCTGCCGCGCGAGGGGGCGGTCTGTCCGGAACGAGGTCATGCGCGTACGAGATGATATCAGTCGCAATTCGCGAGCGGAACTACGCGATTGTGCGAATCGAACAGTTCGTCACCCGAGGCCCCTGCGCACGCTCGCGAGCAGCGCTGGCAAGGCCGCGCGGACGTCGCGCTGCAGCCCAGGCAGCAGCTGCCGCACATGCGGGGCAGAAGGCTCCGCGATCGCGAGCCGTGGCCTGCGCGCAAGCACGAACTGCAGCCGCTGCAGCACCGCATCTGGGTCAGCGTAGTCGTACGGCACGCCGTGGTCCGTCAGCCTCACGCGCAGGCGTGCGAGCTTCGTCAGTGCTCCCTCACTCGGAAACACTCCATCTAGGGCCACGTCCGCGCCGAGTGCACGCAGATACGCATCGCCGAGCGCTTTCTCTGCGAGCAGCTCGCCGTCGATCAGCATCTCGGTCCCGATGTGTCCCACCGCGCGCGAGGTCCCGCGCGGGACCCCGAGCGGCGTGAGCGTGTCGAGCACTCGTTGCTGGAGCGCCACGAACTCGGGCGCGGCGTGGAAGACCTCGTCGGTCCGATGGTGCAGGGCCACGCCCGCGGCCAGCCCCGGATCGGCGTCCGCGCGGGCCGGGGCCATACGCTGGCCCGCCATGCCTGCGAAGTCGGGCAGCATGCTCCCCAACACGAAGCTCGGATCGGCGCGCTGCCACAAGGCGACCGCGGCATGACCGATGAAGTTCACGCCCCGAGCGTAGCCCGTCAGCCGGTCTTTTGCTGCGGCACCGTGCGCCTCATCAGCGCCGCGAACGGGCCGGGCAGCTCCGAGTCCAGCT
>DASUME010000485.1:0-5818 GCA_036277895.1 Polyangiales bacterium | reverse complement strand
GTCACCTTCAGCACGTCGGGCAGCTTCACGCCGTGCAGCGAGTGGTAGCGCCCTGCGACGAACGGCGACTCGATGCCGTCGAACAGCCGGCCGCCGGTCACGGTCACCTCGGAGGGCTTGCCGTGCATCGGATAGTCGAGCACGCCGAGCTCGCCGCCGAAGTACTCGACCAGCGCCTGCAGGCCGAGGCACACGCCGAAGATCGGCAGGTGCCGGCGCAGCGCCTGCTCGATCGTGCCCGCGGTGTCGAAGTCGCGCGGCGAGCCCGGCCCCGGTGACATCACCACCAGGTCCGGCGACAGCTTGTCGAACATCTCGGGCGCGAAGCCGAAGCGCAGCGTGGTCACCTCGGCGCCGGTGCGCCGGAAGTAGCCCGCGAGCGTGTGCACGAACGAGTCCTGGTGATCGACGAACAGGATGCGCTTGCCCAGGCCGGGCTGTCCGCTCAGCTGCGGACGAATGGTCTTCGGGACCGGCCGTTGTTCGATCGCCTCCAGCAACGCCGACGCCTTGAGCCGCGTCTCGCGCTCCTCTTCGCCCGGATCCGAGTCGTAGAGCAACGTGGCGCCCGCACGCACCTGCGCGATGCCGTCGCGGATCCGGATCGTGCGCAGCGTGAGCCCGGTGTTGAGCCCGCCGTCGAAGCCGATCTTGCCGATCGCACCGCCGTACCAGGCGCGCACGCTCTTCTCGTGGTCCTCGATGAACTGCATCGCCCACAGCTTCGGCGCGCCGGTGACGGTGACCGCCCAGGTGTGCGTGACGAACGCGTCGAGCGCGTCGTAGCCCTCGCGCAGCATGCCCTCGACGTGGTCGACGGTGTGGATCAGCTTCGAGTACATCTCGATCTGCCGGCGGCCGATCACGCGCACCGTCTCGGGCCGGCACACGCGCGACTTGTCGTTGCGATCGACGTCCGTGCACATCGTCAGCTCGGACGCCTCCTTGGGCGAGTTGAGCAGCGTGAGGATCTGCCGTGCATCCGCGATCGCATCGCCGCCGCGCGCGATCGTGCCGCTGATCGGGCAGGTCTCCACGCGCTCGCCGCTCACGCGCACGAACATCTCCGGCGACGCGCCCACCAGGTACTCGCGCTGGCCGAGGTTGATCACGAAGCCGTACGGCGCCGGGTTGGCGCTGCGCAGCCGGCGGAAGACGTCGCTCGGCAGGCTCTTGCAGGCGCGGAAGAACACCTGCCCCGGCACCACCTCGAACAGATCGCCGCGCTTGAACGCCAGCTTCGCGCGCTCGACCACCTGCTCGTATTCGCCGACCTCGTGATCACACTCGAGCTCGACCGAGGTGCCGGTCACGAACGGCTCGCGCGCGCCGGTGCGCGGCAAGCCCACGGTGCTGCGCCCCTCGTACTCGAAGTCGTAGCGCACCAGCTGCGCGCTCTGGCGCATGTGGTCCACCACCAGCAGCTCGTCCGGCAAGTACAGCACCAGGTCGCGGTGCCCCGGCGGACGCGGCAGCTTGAGCTGCACCGGGTCGAACTGGAACGTCAGGTCGTAGCCGAACGCGCCGTACATGCCGAGGTGCGGATCCTCGACGCAGCCCCACTGCGCGACCAGCGCGCGCAAGACCGAGAACACGCTCGGCACGCGCGTGCGCTGCTCCTCGGTGAAGCCCGCCTCGACCTCGGCGATGGTCGCGCGCAACAGCGGGCCCTCGCGCCGCACGTTGTGCACGATCGAGTCGACGGCGAGCGCCTTGAGCGTGGCCTCGAACGCGGGCAGCACCACCTCGCCGCGCGAGTTCAGCGGCTCCACGGTGAGCTCGCGACCCGACGTCGACAGCGCCAGCGGTGGATCGATGAACCCGAGATCCCAGCGCGTGTAGCGCCCCGGGTACTCGTAGCTCGACGCGAGCAGCACGCCGCGCCGCGCGTCGAGATCGGTGGCGAGCTGATCGACGGCGCGCACCGGGTCGACCGCTTCGATGACGCGCCGCACGCGCACGCCACCCTGGGTCTGATAGGTCTCGGGGAAGGGGACAGTCACGGTGGCGCGACTATAGCCTCCGGGACGATCGGTTTCACCGTCCGGGGACCCTTACGCAGGACCTGCGAGACCAGCCCCATGGCGACGAACGTCAGGCCCGCGGCGTACCCGAGCCAGACCCCACGCAAGCGCAACTGCGTGTAGAGCGCCGTGTAATACGCGAGCGGAATGGCGAGCGCGAAGTAGCCGACCAGGTTGAACACCAGCGTCACCCGCGGTCGCCCCATGCCACGCAACACCCCGGAAGCGGCGGCCTGCAGGCCATCGACGAGCTGGAACGCCCCGGTGATCGGCATCACCGACGCGGCCACTGCGAGGATCGCGGCATCCCCCGTGTAGAGCGCCGGCAGCCAGTGGCGCCCGAGCACGAACAGCACCCCGGCGCTGAGCGAGTAACACGCGATCAGCTGCAGCGCGGTCTGCGCCGCCCGCTGCGCGCGCTCGGGCTCGTTCGCTCCGATCAGCTGCCCCACCCGCGCCGAGGTCCCGATCGAGAACCCGAGCGGCACCATGAACGAGAGCGCGGACACGTTGAGCGCGATCGCGTGCGCGCCGAGCGAGACGTGATCGATGCGGCCCGCCACCACGGTCCCGAACTGAAAGGCCCACAGCTCCAGCGCCAACGTCAGGCCGTTGGGCAGCCCGAGCGCGAGCTGCGTGCGAAGCGCGGCACGGTCGAACACCGCCCGCCCCCATGGCGCCCAAGCGCCCACGTGCAGCCGCAGGCCGAAGATCAGCCCCGCGAGCGTCAGCGGCAAGAACAGCCGCGTCAGCGCGGTCGCGAGCCCCAGGCCATGCACGCCGAGCGGCGGCACGCCCAGGCCGCCGAACGTCAGCGTCCAGCCCGCGGCCAGGTTGAAGACGTTGGCGAGCGCCATCACCACGATGCCCGGCCGCGTCACCCCGCGCGAGACCATGAACACCTGGAGCGCGTTGTAGGCGAGGAAGCCCGGCACGCTGAAGCGCTGGATGCGCACGAACTCGGCCGCGAGCTCGGCCAGCTCCGGGTCCTGCCCGAGCAGCATCAGCCCCTCGGCCGTGTAGCTCCAGGCCGCGATCACGGGCAGCGAGAGCGCGAGCGAGATCAGCAGCGCACGCTGCAAGCCGCGCCCCGCCTCCATGCCGCGCCCCGCGCCGACCGCCTGGCTCACCAGCGGGTCGAGCCCCATCACGATGCCGATCATCGGCACGATGGTCCCCACCTCCCACACGTTGCCGAGCGCGACCGCATCGAGCGCACGAACGCTCAGCCGCCCACCGATCACGGTGTCGATGGTCCCGAGCAGCATTTGGCCGAGCTGCGTGACGACGATCGGGATCGCCAGACGCAACAACGGGCGAGCCTCGCCTTGCACAGCGGGCGGAGTGTAGCCGCTACTTCGCGGGCTGCGCGGCTTCGTTGGCCAGCTTCTGGCGAAGCTTCGTGTAGCGAACGCCGAGCATCTTCTCGACCGCCAGCTCTTCGGTGGCGCGCTTCTTGGTCTGCGCCGCCAGCTCGTCCTCGAAGCGCGCTTGCTGCGCGCGGCGCTCCGACTCCGTCTGCTTGAGCTCGCCCTGCAGCGTCTCGGCGCGCTGCTCCAGCTTGGTCAGCGCCACGTCGGTGCTCTTCTGCTGCATGCGCGCCTGCTCGAGCCGGTTCTCCAGCTGCGACGAGCGCAGGTAGCCGTAAGCGAGCCCGCCCCCGAGCGCCAGCAGCAGCAGCGCTGCGGCCGCCCAGACGCCCCAGTGCAGCCGCTTGGCCGGCGCAGCGACCAACACCGCCGCGTGCTTGCCGGTCGACTCGGCGTCTTCGGCAGGGACCTCGGTCTCGCGCCGGATCGCCTCCACCGTGGCCGGAGGCAGCGTGGCCGGCTCCTCCGGCTCGGCGAGCAGCAACCCAGGCACCAACGAGCTGCGCTCGCGCTGCAGCCCGCTCGCCAGCTCGCGCAGCTCCGCGTCCGAGCCGTACTCCTCGGACCGCAGCGGCAGGTCGTGCTCCTTGAAGAACGCGACCATCTCGCTGATCGGCTTCGCCTTGCGGGCGTGCTCGTGCAGGAGCTGCTCGACCCGCTCGCGCGTGAGCTTGCTCTTCGGAGCCGGGCCCGTGGCCAGCACCTCGTACAGCACGTCGAGCAGCTGCTCTTCGCTGGGCTCCGGCGGCTCGCCGGGCGATGCCGCGGTCGGAGCCTCGTTGGATTGGTGGTCGAGCTCAGCCACCGCGCTCATGGGACGGTCCTCGTACGTGAAGGGGTCCTTGCGACTCACGCACGGGCGCGACGGAGTCCGCAAGTTTTCGGACGTGAGGTCACTCGCACCCTGCCGCCCCCGCGTGGGTCGTGCACACGACGATGCTGTACAAGCGCTCGAAACCACGGCGCGGGTCGGTCAGCACGTCGGCGACGCGGGTCAGGAACAGCCCCAGATCCTCGGCGCTCGGGCTGGTGCCCTGCCCGGGCGTCTTGCGCTCCAGCTCCAGCGCGACGTCGATGATGACCTCCAGCGGCGAGGCTCGACCCGGCGGCGCCGTCGCCACGTTCTGGAACATCTTCTCCAGCGTGCTCGGGTTGGCGCGGTCGAGCTCGGCGGTCTTGCGCAGCATGTAGAGGTTGCGGCCGATCGCACCGAGCTCCGGGCGCAGCAGCTGCGAGCCGTCGCCCTGCAGCGCCACCTTCACGTTGCTGGCGAAGGCGATCGCGGTCGCACGCAGCGCCGCGTTGGTCTCGGCGTCGCCCGGCAGCAGCTGCAGCAGGTCGAACAGCCCTGCCACCAGCGTGCGCTGCTGGCTGCTGAGCAAGGCGCCGCTGTAGCGCGCCATGTCTGCGATCGCGGTGCCCCGTCCGTGCAGGCTCGGCACCAGGCCGAGCACACCCGCGATGATCGGGTTGGTGATGAAGTCGACCGCGTCGGCGTCCGTGCGCTGGCCAAAGGTAGACAGCGTGCCCGCGACGCGCTCCTCGTCGAGTCGCTCGCGGAAGTACCCGATCAGCTCCACCAGCAGCGCGCGAAAGCGCCGGTCCTCGAAGCGGTCGTCGCGGATCGGCAGGTACGCGTCGAGCGCGCCCGCGACCACCCCACGCAGCGCGCGATCCGTCTTCGGATCGAGGTTGGTGGCGTCGTCGATCGCGTCGACCGCGTCGAGCAGCACGTAGAGCGGCGAGGCCCAGCGCTTCGGGTTCGCCACGCCATCGAAGCAACGCCCGTCGCGGTAGCAGATCGTGGTGCGCCCATCGCGGTAGCGGAACGGCGCATCCGTGCCGCCCTGATCGCACGCACCCTTGCCGTCGATCACACGTCGGTCGCCGGCCTTGCCCGCGCAGTGTGCATGCGGGTTGAGCAGCTGCTCCGCGACCTCGACGCTGATGTCGATCCCATCGGGGCCGCCATCGAGCGTGATCGCGTCGAGCGCCTGCATGATCGGCAGCGCGTGCGAGATCAGGCCCAGCTGCTGCTCGGGCGGGAACTTGGTCTGCGCGTACAGCGGCTTGCCGTCGGCCGCGAGCTGCGCGAGGTCGATCGTGCCGTCGTCGACCGCGTCGGCCATCAACGGCTCGTAATTCACCAGACCCGTGAGCCGCCGGTACGTGCGGCCCTCCGGGTTGGTCGACTGCGCGGCGGGGTTGCGCGCGGAGTCGTAGTGCTCGGCGAGCAGCTTGCCGAGCGTGGTAAACACGTAGTTCAGGTCCTCGAAGTTCTTCGGGTCGTCGACGCCGACCTTGTAGTCGAAGCGCGCCACCGCGTCCGACAGCGTGCGCATGGTGTCGAGGAACGAGATCGTGCGGCCGTCGGTCAGCTGGATCGGGTGCTCCCAGGCGAAGCTGGTCGCGCCGTAGTAGGTG
>DASUME010000484.1:0-3305 GCA_036277895.1 Polyangiales bacterium | reverse complement strand
CGTACGCCATGTACGCGGCCGACCGCTTCGCGCTGAGCCACGAGCAGGTCGGCTTCTTCTTCGTGTTCATGGGCCTGATCGGCGCGCTGGTGCAGGGCGGCTTCGTGCGCCGCGTGTCCGGCAAGATCCGCGAGACCACGCTGGCCACCGCCGGCCTGGTGCTGCAGCTGAGCGGCTTCGCCGCGTTCGTGGTCGCGCCGCAGTTCGGGCTGCCGGGCTTGCTGCTGGCGAGCGCGCTGATCGCGACCGGCAACGGCTGTACGCAGCCCGCGATCTCGGCCTATATCTCGCGGCTCGCAGACCCCACACGGCAGGGCGAGACGCTGAGCGCCAACCAGAGCATGTCCGCCCTCGCGCGCGTGTTCGGGCCACTGCTCGGCGGCCTGCTGTACACGTACGGCACGCACTGGCCCTTCGTCTGCTGCGCGCTCTGCAACGCGGTGGCGCTCCTGATCGCCAGCTCGATGCGCGAGGTGCAGCCCCGCACGCTCCGCGTCTCCCCCACGCCCTAGTAGTCCATTCGCTCTACGCACACGCCGCGTACGGACGGCTGGCCCTCGAGCGTGTGGACGATGCCGACCAGGCCGAGCCTGGCGGCGTGCTTGAGCTCGAAGCGTACGGTCAGGTCCGTGGAGCCCTCGATCGCGGTTACGACTGCGCCCTGGCGCTCGAGCACCTGCACCACGTCCGCGAGCGCCTGGCGTGGATCGACGACGAAGCGGCCGCGCGCGACGAAGTGCGACTTGTCCTCGAACCGGCGCACCACCACCAGCGTGACCAGACCGAGCGCAGTCGAGAACACGGCCTCGATGTACATGCCGCCGCCGCTGCACATGCCGATCGCGGTCGCGAGCCAGAGCGCCGCGGCGGTGGTCAGCCCCTGCACGCTGATGCCGGTGCGCAGGATCGAGCCGCCCGCGATGAAGCCGACCGCGGACACCACCGAGGCCGCGATGCGCGAGCTGTCGACCTCGACCAGCTTACTGTCGTGCGGGTAGCCCTGGTAGAACGCAAACTGCGACGACAGCACCATGAAGGTGGCGGCCGCGAGCGCGACGATGATGTGCGTGCGCAGGCCGAGCGGCCGCCCGTGCCGCGCGCGCTCGTAGCCGATGCAGGCCCCGAGCAGCGCACCGACGGTGATGCGCGTGAGCATCTCCCAGTGAGTGAGCATGCCGCTAAGCTTGACGCCAAAGCGGAAGATACACACGCAAAGCAGCACCACGCGGGCGGTCGACGAACTTCGCCCGGCCCCCGTGCACCCAGGCCACGCGCGCGATCAGCGACAGGCCGATGCCGTGGCCACGGGTCGCGCCGGCACGCACGCTCGGCGAGCGATAGAACGGCTGGAACACGCGCTCGCGTTCCTCCGCGGGGATGCCGGGGCCGTCGTCGTCGACCTCGATCTGCGCTTCTTCGGCGCGTGCGATGCGCAGCGCGACGGGACCTTGCGAGAACTTGAGCGCGTTCTCCAGCGCGTTGAGCAGCAGCGTGCGCAGGAGCGCCTGGTCGCCGCGCACGATCACGTCGTCCTGAACCTGCGCATGCACGCGTGTGGGCACGCTCACGAGCGCGAGCGCCTCGCTCGCGACGTCGCTGAGGTCGACCACCTCACGCTGCTCGTCGGGCAGGCGGTTGGCTTGCGCGAGCACGAGCAGGCGCTGCACCAGGTCGGTCAGCTGCTGCACCTGCACGCGCACGCGCCCGAGCTCGGGGCCTTGTTCCATCAGCTCGAGCTCTCCCCCCAGCGTGGTCAGCGGCGTGCGCAGCTCGTGCGCTGCCTCGGACGCGAACGACTGCGCCTGCCGCAGCGCCGCCCCGAGCCGATCGACCAGGCTCGCGATCGAGGCGCGCAGCTCCTCGAGCTCGGGTTGCTGCGCGGGCGCCAGCGCCTTGCTGTCCGAGGCGTCGATCGGGATCGCGCGTACCTGATCGCGCAGCGTGGTCAGCGGGCGCAGGGCCCAGCGCGAGAGCGCGTAGCTCGATGCGCCGCCGAGCAAGGCTCCACACGCGAGGCCGATCCAGAGCGCCGCCGAGAACAGCGTCTTGCGCGCCTGCTCGGCATCCGCACGCGCCGCCAACACCAGCAGCTTGCCGCCCAACGGGACCGCGCACACGCGCATCGGCGTGCCGGCGACGTCTTCGATCTGGCAATCTCCCGGCGCGGGGGCAGGCAACGCGTCACCGGCCACGCGTACGCCGTGCTCGAAGATCGCCGCACGCACGCCCGGCAGCTCGACGTCCTCCAGCTCGTGCGCGAGCGCCCAGTCCAGGCGCTTGCTCGGATTGGACGCGAGCGCCTGCAGCGCGGCCAGCTCGGCGGCTTCTTCGGCGTCCTCGTCGGCGTCGTCCTCGGTCTCGTCGAGCTCGTCGAGGACCTCCTCCGCGAGCTCGCTGGCCGCATGCTGGAGCGAGCTCTTCTCTTGCTTGGCGATCAGGCCCTTGGCCGTCAGGCCGGCCGAGAACGCCGAGATGGTGCCGCCCAACGCCGCCGCCATGGCGCTCGCGAGTGCGACGCGCGCGACCAGCTTCACGCGCGCTCCAGCATGTAGCCGGCGCCGCGCACGGTGCGCAACGCGTCGAGCGTGAGCTTGCGGCGCAGGCGACCGATCAACACGTCCAGGCTCGCGCTCGCTTGCTCGTTCTGCTCGCCCCACACGCTGTCGAGGATGTCCGCGCGCGCGACGACACGCCCGAGCCGCGATGCGAACAGCTCGATCAGCGCCCACTCGCGCGCGGTGAGCGGGATCTCTTGGCTAGCGCGCGTCGCGCGGCGAGCCCCGAAGTCGAGCGTCAGCGCGCCCCAGCTCAGCACCAGCGAGCGCTCGACGTTGCCTCGACGCGACAACGCACGCACGCGCGCCCGCAGCTCGGCCATCGCGAACGGCTTGGCGAGGAAGTCATCGGCGCCGGCGTCGAGCCCGGCCACACGCTGCGGTACCTCACCGTGCGCGGTCAGCAGCAGGATCGGAAACTGAGCGCCCGTGCTGCGCAGCTCCTTGCAGAAATCGATGCCGGTGCCGTCGGGCAACGCCAGGTCGAGGACCAAGACATCGGGCGCGTGCTCCGCGAGCGCATCGCGCGCTTCGGCGAGCGACCTCGCGCTGCGCAGCACGTGCCCATCCCGGCTGAGCGCACGCTCGACCAGATCGAGCAGCTCCGCGTGATCATCGACGACCATCAAGTGCATGAGGGCAGCGTATCGCAGCTCGGCGCGCGCTGCCGGGAGCCGTTAAGACGCGGTTCAGCTGGGCAGTGCACCTTGTACGGCATGGCGCTCGTGCCTGCTGCTGAGGAGATCATCA
>DASUME010000483.1:0-2656 GCA_036277895.1 Polyangiales bacterium | reverse complement strand
GCCCGAGCTCCAGGCCGATCGCACCCGTGCCGAACACCGCCATCGACTCCGGCAGCTCTTCCAGGTCGAACAAGCTGTCGCTGGTCAGCAGTGCGTCTCCCAGCCGCGACAGCTCGCGCGGAACGGTGGGCCTGGAGCCGGTGGCGATCACGATCGCCTTCGCCTTCACACGCGTGCCGTCGACGTCGAGCTCACGCGGTCCGACGAAGCGCGCGTGGCCGCGCAGGCGGTTCTCGGCCGGCAGCGCCTCGGTGTTGCGCGCGTTGATCTCGACGAAGCGATCGCGCTCGCGGCGCACGCGGTCCATCACGGCGCGGCGGTCGATCTTGATCTGGTCCGGCGCCACCTGGACGCCGAACAAGCTCGCGCGGCGCACGCGGCGCGCCGTGTCCGCGGCCGCGATCAGCAGCTTGCTCGGCATGCAGCCGCTGCGCGCACACAGCGTGCCGTAGGGCCCCGACTCGATCAGCAGCCAGCTCTTGCCGGCGCGCTGTACCTCACGTGATGCTTGCAACCCCGCACTGCCCGCGCCGATCACAGCCACGTCCGTCTCGATCAAACCCATTTGGAATTGGTAACAGGCCTCGCCTCGCGAAGGAAGCCGCTGTGCGCACGTAGCGAGCAGCCGCACCAGGCCGATGCCCACGACGGGGAGCCGTGCGGCGTGGACCTTGCCGCCGCCATCCGCGTAGTTGACTCAGGGATGGGCGCGACCCGAGGTCAGCGCGGGCGTGAAGCGTACGTTGGTGAAGCGCGCCAGCTTGCTCTCCGCCAGCATCACCCACACCGTGCTCTTGCAGACGAGCTCCTTCGCGCGCACGGCGAGGCGGCCGCGCAGGTACGAACCGCGCAGCTGGATCACCGCATCACGTCGTCCGAGGCTGATGCAGTATCCGAGGTGCCGATAGCGGAACGGGCGCGTGGCTGCGCCGTGCGCGAGGCGCGCGATGTTGTCCGCGACCAGCATGCCGGTGGGGAAGGCGCTCTTGCAGCCCATCGGCATACCCGGAACGAACGCGAGGTCGCCCGCGACGTGCACATCCGCGCGCGCGCGCAGCTCGGCGTCGACCATGACTTGTCCGCTGGCGTTCACGGGCAGGCCCGCCTCGCGCGCGAGTGGAGACGCGCGAAAGCCGACCGTCCACAGACATGCCGCGAACGCGAGGTCGCCCTGCGAGGTGTGCAGGCGGTCGGCGTGCACGGCGATCACCTGGTTACGCTCGCGCAGCTCGACGCCGAGCTTGTGCAGTGTGTTGCGGACGTGCTCGCGCGCCGCGGGGCTGCACTCGGGCGCGACCTCGCCGCGCGTCACCAACACCACGCGCAACGACGGGTACGTCTCGGCGAGCTCGGCGGCAGCCTCGATGCCGGTGAGGCCGCCGCCGACTACTGCGAGCTGCCCCTTGCGCTGCGCGATCGCGGGCAGCGCGCCCTCGAGCCACGGCAGCGATCGCGCTTCGAGCGTGAAGGCGTGCTCGCGTGCACCTTCGACCTGCCCTTTCGAAAACTCCGAGCCGGTCGCCAGCACGAGCTGGTCCCAGCTCACGGCTTGGTCGTCGACGCGCAGCGTGCGCTGCTCGAGGTCCACATCGTGGACCCAGCCGAGCTGCAGCTGCACCCCCGTTCCGCGAACGAGCTCGTCTAGCGCCAGCACCGGCTGTGCGATGCCGGCCGCCTGCTCGTGCAGGCGGATGCGCTCGACGAAGTGGGCGCTGCCGTTGATCAACGTGACCTGCGCGCGGCCTCGCGCTTTGCGCGCGATGCGCAGCGCACAGCTGAGGCCCGCGTACCCTGCTCCGACGACGACGACTCGCATCATGTCTTCTCCTTCGCCGGGAAGACGATCTGCGGGCACGAGACGTGACACCCGCGCGGAGAAAAGTGACTAAGACCCGGATTCGCTGGGATTTTTGGGGATGCGTCCGGTTCGTTCGGACAGCTCGCGCAGGGCGATCGCCAGCTGGGGGGTCAGCGCATCGGGCGTGAGTCGATAGGTCCAGTTGCCGTCGGCGACACCGGGGCGGTTCATGCGCGCCTCGCTGCCGAGGCCGAGCAGGTCCTGCACCGGCGCGATCGCGGTGTCCGCGACCGACGCGTAGAGCGCGCGCAGCATCGCCCAGTGGAACGGCTCGTCGCTCGCAAAGCCGCCGTAGAGGTGCGCGCGCGCGGCGGCGCGCTCGGCGTTGGCGGCGTCGGGCGTACGCGGGCCCTCGGGCTGGCCGGGGTCGTCGTACCAACCGACGCTGGTGTCGTTGTCGTGCGTGCCGGTGTAGGCCACGCAGCGGCGCGGGTAGTGGTGCGGCAAGAACGCGTTCTCCCCGGGTACGCCCCCGAACGCGAACTGCAGGATGCGCATTCCCGGCAGCTTCAGGCGCTTGCGCAGCGAGCTGACGCTGCGCGTGACCAGCCCGAGATCCTCGGCGATGAACGGCAGCACACCGAGCTCGAGCTTGATCGCGTCGAACAGCTCGTCGCGCGGCCCGCGCACCCAGCGGCCGTTGATCGCGGTCTCTTCGCTGGCCGGAATCTGCCAGTAGCGCGCGAAGCCGATGAAGTGATCGAGCCGGATCACATCGAAGCGCTCGCTCGCGGTACGCACGCGCTCGATCCACCACGCATAGCCGTCGCGTGCGAGCTGCTTCCAGCGGTAGAGCGG
>DASUME010000482.1:0-10768 GCA_036277895.1 Polyangiales bacterium | reverse complement strand
CAGCCTGCCGCTCGGCGACTCGCGTCCCGTGCGCCTGGCCGTGAACGTCGCCGCGGGCGAGTGTTACACGATGGCCGCGGAGGGCGGGGAGGGCGTGGCCGAGCTCGGCCTGCGGCTGGTCGACGCGGACGGCGCGGAGCTCGCGCTCGGCGTGGGCGAGAACCAACCCGGGCACGCCCAGCTCGCCGCACTCCAGTACTGCGCCGATCGCCGCGCGGAGCTCGCGCTCGAGGTGGTCGCCAAGCGCGGCCGCGGGCTGGCCAAGGTCGCACGCTTTCGCGCCACGCAGGCGCTGGTGGGGGGAGTGCGCGCGCTGTGGATGGGTGAGCCGTCGCCCTCCGAGCAGGCGTGGCACACGCCCGACCTCACGCCGAACAAGGCGGTCGCGAGCAGCAAGGACGAGTCCGCGGCGCGCGCGGCGGCGGAAGCCAAGGCGCCCCCGAGGAACCAGAAGGCCTCCCCGGGCGAGCGTGTCGCGATTCGCCAGGGACAGCTGATCGAGCTCAGCCCGCGCGCACCGATCGCCAGCTGCGAGCGCTGGCAGATCGAGCTGGAGCCGGGCCTCTCGCGCGCGACGCTGCGCGTGGAAGACGCGCGCGGCGAGCTGATCGGAGAGTCCGATAGCTCGCACATGCGCGCGTGCGTGGCGGTCTGCAACGCCAGCGGTCCGCGCCGCGCCAGCGTGGTAGGGCGCACCGGCTTTGGCGCCGTCACAGTGCACGTCGAGCCGCTGCCCGCGGGCGCTCAGACCGACTGCACGTCCTCGGGCCGCCGCTGATGGAGCTGGGCGCGCGCGAGGATCAGCTCGCACAGCGCGCCGAAGTCGTGGCCGTTCTCCTTGGCGATCTTCGGTAGCAGCGAGGTCGCGGTCATGCCGGGTAGCGTGTTGACCTCCAGCACGTACTCGTTCTCGCCCTCGGTCACCAGGAAGTCCACGCGCACGGCGCCGGTCACTTCGAGCGCCTGCGCTGCCTTCTCCGCCAGCGCGAGCACGTTCTTGTAGCGGGTAGGCGTGAGCCGCGCGGGGTAGATGTACTCGCTCTGCCCGGCGGTGTACTTGCTCTGGTAGTCGTAGAAGCCGCCCTTGGGCACGATCTCGATCGCGCCCAGCGCCTTGCCGTCGATCACCGCCACCGTCAGCTCGCGACCGGCCACGAAGCGCTCGATCAGCGCGTAGGGATCGTGGCGCAGCGCCTCCTCGCAACGTGCCCGCAGCTGGCTCAGGTCCGCGGCCTTGCCGGCGCCCACGCTCGAGCCCTGGGAGCGCGGCTTCACGAACACCGGGAAGCCGAACGAGCCGTGCAGCTCCTCCAGCTTGTCGAGCTCCTCGCTGCGCACGGCGTAGTACGGCGGCGTGGGTACGTTGTAGAGCCGGAACAGCTGCTTGGACTTGAGCTTGTCCATCGCCACCGCGCTCGCCATCACGCTCGACCCCGTGTAGGGGATGCCGCGCAGCTCGAGCAGCCCCTGCACGCAGCCGTCCTCGCCGTAGGTGCCGTGCAGGGCCAGGAAGGCCACGTCGATCGGGGCGCTGCGCAGGCTGAGGTCCAGGTCGCGATCGACGACGATCTTGCGGACCTGGTAGCCGCGCTCCGTGAGCGCAGCGTGGATCGCGTCGCCGGTGCGCAGCGAGACCTCGCGCTCCGCGCTGATACCGCCTACCAAGATGCCCACCCGTTTGGTCTTCACGCCGTTCTCCTTTACGCCGCGCACCCCGCACGGCGCACCCCTTTGCGAGGCCGGGGCCAGCCCAAGAAAGCACGCAGTTTCGTGCCCCCAGCACCCTGCCGTGTGGCCCGCCGAACACAGGAGCGCGGCATCCTGCCCACCGGTTATCAGCGGCCCCCAACGTGGTCAAGGAAGCGAGCCGTGCAGGTGCCATCGGCGTGGCGCCTCTTTCGCGGTCGCAGACGGCGTGGCACAACCGAGCGTCGTCGGTCACGAGCCGGCCGCTTAGAAGGAACGATGAGCCAGGGTACGGTCGAGAAGGCAGTCCGGCTGCCGAAGGCACGCGGTCTCAAGGAGGACGCGTTCAACCTGCCGAACATCATCACGATGTTCCGCGTCGTCATGATCCCGATCGTGATGGTGCTGCTGCAGGAGGGCACGCCGGTGATGAACTACTGGGCCGGCTGGGTCTACACCATCGCCACCATCACGGATGCGATCGATGGCTGGCTCGCGCGCCGGCGCGGCCTGGTCAGCGTGGTCGGCAAGTTCCTCGACCCGCTCGCGGACAAGCTGCTGGTGATGGCCACGCTCGTGCTGATGGTGAGCATGGGCCGCGTGCCGGCCTGGGTGGTCGTGATCATCCTCGGTCGCGAGCTGTCGATCAGCATGCTGCGCATGATCGCCAGCAGCGAAGGCGTCGTGATCGCAGCCGGCGAGGGCGGCAAGGCCAAGACGGCGCTGCAGATGATCGCGGTGCTGTTCCTGATGCTGCACCACCCGTACGAGATCGACTTCTGGTTCGCCACCCTCACCGTCGACTTCAACCTCGCCGGCACCTACATCCTCTACCTCAGCGTCTTCTTCGCCATCACCAGCGCCGGCGAGTACGTGAAGCTGTTCGTCGAGGCCGTGGAAGCCAAGGACCGCCGCATCCGCTCGGGCACGTAGCCGCACGCCGTCTATTGCCGGAGCAGCTTTCCGCGGCGCCACACGCCCTGGATGTTGAGGGAGTCGCCGATCTGCGTCGTGGGATCACCACTGACGAGCAGCAAGTCGGCGCGCATGTTGGGCGCGACCGTGCCTCGGTCGTTCAGGCCGAAGTGGCGAGCGGTCAGCGAGGTCGCCGCGCGTAGCGCCTCGACGGGCGTGAAGCCCGCGCGGACGAAGTACTGCAGCTCGTGGTGCACGCTGGCGCCATGCGCGATCCCGCCGAGGAAGGACAGCGGGTAGGAAGCATCCGTGCCCACCAGCACGTCGACGCCCGCGTCGTGGAGCGCCTTGAGCGCGTGAAGCACGTCTTCGAGCTTTCCGTGCGGGTAGTGGCCGTAGCTGCTTCGAAGCGTGTCCTGCCAGGCCTGGTCCAGCCGCTCGCTGACGCGACGGTCGTCGGCGAGCTCCGCGCCGGTGATGCCCATCATCGAGGCGTCGAGCACCACGCAGGCCACGACGAACGCGCCGGACTGCGCGACCTCCGCGATGATCTGCGGCGTGGCCGGGCGGTCCATGAAGAGATGAGCCAGCCCATCGATCCCCGCGCTCAGCGCCATGCGCGTGTTGTCGATCGTCAGCGCGTGGGCGACCGCCATCATGGCGTGGCGATGCGCCTCCGCCACCCCGGCGTTCAGCGTCGCCTGGTCGAGCATGGGCAGCCCGGGGTGACCTTCGACGGATCCGTCGTCGACCATGAACTTGATGTAGTCCGAGCCGCTCTCGACGAGCTGCGGGATCACGGCGACGGCTTCTTCGGGAGTCTGCACGCTCGGCATCACGAGTGGCGCGACGCGCATCGGCCCCTCTCCCCCTTCTTCGGGCGGCGGGCCGCCCGGCGAGAAATCCGGCGGGAACAGCTCTTCGGGATGCCCCCCTGGGGGCGTGAGCGCAAAGCCCGACGAGCGCACGTCGGCCAGCGTGTCGTTCTCGGCGACGTGCGCGCGATCGTGCTTGGTGAAGGTGCCCTGCATCTCCAGCTCGGTGGTGACACCAAACTTGAGGGCGATCGCGAGGAACTCCTCCGACGTGTGCACGTGGGCATCGATCAGTCCAGGCAGCAGCGTGCCGCCCTCGGCCTCGATCGTGGCGCAGCCTGCGGGTGCATCGGTGCCCACGCTGACGATACGCCCGTCCCTCACGACGACCGAGGCCTTGTCGAGCACCTGCTCGCCGGTGAACACCCGCACGTCCTTGATCAGGAAGCACGAGACGTCTCGGGGCAGGCCCTGCACGTTCTCGAGCTTCACGGTCGTGATGCTCGCGCCTTGCTTGCTCGCGCCTTCGCGCTCGCTGCCTGCGCATCCACCCAGCAGCGCGATGGCATGGAGGACAAGTGACGCAGCCCGTGGCCCGCGATGGCAATGGAACGACAACGTATGCATCTCAAGACTCCCTTGCGGTGACGGCAACTCCTTCGATGAGCGCGGTGATGCCCCAGTCCTGGCGCGAACGCCCATTGCCGGAAACGAGCGCTCTGCGTGCGGCGTGCACGCGCGGGTGTTCACTGGGGGAGATGCGCGCGAGGGTCTGTTGCAGCTGCGCCACGCCCTCGGCGTGGGTACCCTGCGCGCTCTGCTCCGCCGCGATCGCCGTGACGTGCAGCAAGAGTTGATCGAGGGCCCAGGCCGCGCGGTCCATATCCAGGCCGCCTTCGGCGAGCGCATCGAGGATCGCTTCCCAGATCCGCACCGAGCTCGGGCCACTCGGGATGGTGGAGATCGCGATCAGCCCCAGGCCCGGATGTTTCATCAGGGCCTCTCGGTACGAGAGCAGGATGCTGCGCAGCCGCGCTTGCCACGAGGTACCCTTGCGCTTGGGCAGCCGCACCTGCTGCAGAGCCGTGTCGAGCATCGTCGCCTGCAGCTCGGTCAAGCTCGGAAAGTAGACGTAGAGCGACGCAGGTCCCGTATCGAGCGCGGCTGCGACCTGGCGCAGGCTGACGCGATGGAGCCCTTCGGAAGCGAGCAACTCCAGCGCCGTGGCGACGATCTGCTGCTGGCTCAACGGCGCCTTCGCTGGCCGCGCGCGCCGGCTCACCACCTTCCTCGGCACTTCCATGCTCGCCATGGCTCCACGATACCAAACGAACGGTGTTCGTCAAGAACGGTGTTCGTAACGAATGCTGTTCGTTAGTGGTCGCGCAAACACGGCGGCGCGAGGCGGCCGCGCTTCACGCAGCGCTCGTGCTTATGGGCGTAGCCGGTTGAGCATGCGCGGGAAGGGGATGGTCTCGCGCACGTGGTCGAGGCCGCACAGCCACGAGACGGTGCGCTCGATGCCGAGGCCGAAGCCGGCGTGCGGGAACGTGCCGTAGCGGCGCAGGTCGAGGTACCAGTCGAAGGCTTCCTGCGGCAGCTTGTGCTCGGCGATCGCGGTCTCCAGCGTCGCGAGGTCGTCCTCGCGCTGGCCGCCGCCGATGATCTCGCCGTAGCCCTCGGGCGCGAGCACGTCCATGTTGAGCGCCACGGTCGGATCGCTCGGGTCGCTCTTGAAGTAGAACGCCTTCAGGTCGCGCGGGTAGTGCGTGATGATCACCGGGCGATCGAACTGCTCGCTGATGGTGGTCTCCTCGGGTGCGCCGAAGTCGTCGCCGTACTTGAACTCGATGCCCTTGCTGGCGAGGATCTCCGCGGCTTCCTTGTAGCGGATGCGCGGAAACGGCTTCTGCACGCGCTCCAGCGCCTCCAGCTTGCGCTCCAGGATGGCCAGCTCCGGACGCCGGTTCGCGAGCACACGCTGCACCACGTGGCACAGGAAGTCCTCGGCCAGATCCGCGTCGCCCGTCAGGTCGAGGAACGCGACCTCCGGCTCCACCATCCAGAACTCCGCCAGGTGCCGGCGCGTCTTGCTCTTCTCGGCGCGGAACGTCGGCCCGAAGACATAGATCTTGCCGAACGCCGCGGCCGCGGCCTCGCCGTACAGCTGGCCCGACTGCGTGAGGTACGCGGGCTCGCCGTGGTAGTCGGTCTCGAACAGCGTGCTGGTGCCTTCACACGCGTTGGGCGTGAAGATCGGCGCATCTACCAGCGTGAAGCCGTTCTTGTCGAAGTACTCGCGCACCGCGCCGATGATCTCGTGGCGCACGCGCATGATCGCGTGCTGGCGCTTGGAGCGCAGCCACAGGTGGCGGTGGTCCATCAGGAAGTCGGTGCCGTGCTCCTTGGGCGTGATCGGGAACTCGCCGCTCGGCTGGCCCAGCACCTCCAGTGCGCTGACTGCGATCTCGTACTCGTTCGCGTGCTTGGGGTGCGCCTTCACCAGGCCCTCGATCGCCACCGCGCTCTCCTGGCGCAGGTGGCCGGCCTTCTCGAACACCTCCGGCGTCACGTCGCCCTTGAAGATCACCGTCTGCACGTCGCCACTGCCGTCGCGCAGGGTCACGAAGTGCAGCTTCCCGCTCGAGCGAATGCCGCGCACCCAGCCCTTGAGCGTCACCTGCTGGCCCACGTACGAGCCGAGCTTGTCGATGTACACGTGCATGCTTCAGTTCCTTCCGTCGCGCAGCCGCGGGTCGAGCGTGGCTACCGCCAAGTCTGCCAGCACGTTGCCCAGCTGTACCACCGCGCATGCCACGAATACGATGCCGAGCACCAGCGGCAAATCCAGGCCGCTGATCGCCTCGTAGGCGAGCCGGCCCATGCCCGGCCAGCCGAAGATGGTCTCGGTGATCACGGCGCCGCTGACCACCACGCGCAGCGACACGCTGAGCAACGTCACCACCGGCAGGAGTGCGTTGCGGCCGGCGTGCACCAGCACCACCCGCCACGGCGACAGACCCTTGGCGCGTGCCGTACGCACGTAGTCGCTCTTCAGCGCCTCCAGCAGCTCGCTGCGCATCAGCCGCGCGTAGGTCGCGGCGCCGATCACGGCCAGCGTCAGCGCCGGCAGGATGGCGTGGTACACGTGGTCGAGTGCGCTCACGCCGTAGCCGCCGATCGGGAACCAGCCGAGCCGGAACGCGAAGTAGCCGAGGAAGTAGAGCCCGGTCACGAACGACGGCATGCTGATGCCCACGAAGCTGGTCGCCATCACGGCGCTGTCGACCCAGCTCTTGGCGTAAAGTGCGGCCAGCACGCCCGCGCCGAGCCCGAGCAACAGCTCCAGCGTGAGTGCAATGCCGCCGAGCAACAGCGTACGCGGCAAGCGGGCCGCGATCATCTCCGCCACCGGTCGTTCGTCCTGGTACGAGTGGCCGAGGTCGAAGCTCGCCAGCTCGCCCAGGTACCCGACGTAGCGCTCGCCGAGCGGCAGATCGAGCTGGTGCTTCTTGCGGAATGCATCGAGCTGCGCGCCGCTCGCCTGCGGGCCGAGCGCGGCGCGCGCGGGATCGCCGACCACGTTCACCAGCAGGAACACGCCGGTCATCACCAGCCAGAGCACGAACAGCGCGGTCGCCACTCGACGCAGCAAGAACGCGGTCATGGAAACAGCCTCGCGATCTGCTGCGCGGGCTCGCGCAGCAGCGCGGCGATGCGCTTGCGCGGCAGGTCGAGCCAGGTGTCGGAGATGTCGACCCAGTTGATCGGGTGGGGCTTGTAGCCGCGCACGTACGGCTGCCAGGCTTGCGCCGCCGCGGTGTTGCAGAAGAACGCCCAGGGCGCGAGCTCGGCCACACGGTCGTTCGCCTCGCGGTAGAGCGCCCGGCGCTTGTCCTTGTCGCGCTCGACGATCCCGCGCGCCAGCAGCTCCTCGATGCGCGCGTCCTGGAAGAACGATCGGTTCATCGAGTCGCTGTCGGCGATCGCGCCCTTGCTGACCAGGTGCAGGATGTTGGAGGCGTCCGGGAAGTCGAGCGACCAGCCGACCGACGCCATCTGCGCGGTGCGCGGCTTGCCCGTCTCTTCCAGGTAGACCGGGAAGCTCACCACCTTGGCCTCGAGCTGGATGCCGATCTTCGCCAGGTCCGCCTGCGCCAGCTCGAAGTACGCACGCGCGGCGGCGCCGTCGTTGATCCACATCGCTACCGGCGTGGGCAAGCCGTTGGCGAAGCCCGCGAGCTTCATCTCCGCGCGCGCCTTGCCCAGATCGAAGTGCTGCACGTGTGGCAGCGCCGCGTCGTAGCCGGCGACCTTGGGCGGCACGATCTGCCCGGTGGGCCGGATGAAGCCGTTGCGCGCGCGCGACCAGCGCTCGCGATCGATCGCGAACGCCACCGCACGCCGTACGTGCACGTTGTCGAACGGCGCCATGCCGGTGTTCATCGCGAGCCCGTAGGTGTCGGCGCGCGGCGAGATCGCGGTGTACGGCTTCCACTTGCCGCCGAGCATGAACACCGCGTCGGCGGGCGACATGCGCGGCGCGATGTCTACCTCGCCGTTGCGAAAGCGCATGATCGCGGTGTCGCGCTGCAGGCCCTCCTCGAACACCACGCGGTCGAGCTGCGGCTTGTTCGGGCGGTAGTAGAGAGGGTTGCGCGCGAGCACGAGGCGCACGCCGGGATCCCAGCTCACCAGCTTGAACGCGCCGGTTCCGCAGGGGCTGCGCTTCGGGTTCGCGTCGGGCTTGGCCAGCTCCTCGCGTGGCATCGGCGAGGCAAAGCGCATCGCGAGCGCGAACACGAAGCTCTGGTCCGGCTGCTTGAGCGTGATGCGCAGCGTGTACGCGTCGGGCGTCGACAGGCCGCGCAGGTGCGGGTCCTTCTTGGCCTGGTAGTCCTCGTAGCCCTCGATCGCCGTGAAGTACGGCGCGCCCGGCGAGTGCAGGTCCGGGCCGAGCATGCGCTCCAGCGACCACAACACGTCGCGCGCATCGAGCACGCGGCCGTTGTGGAAGCGGACGCCGCGCCGAATGGGGATGATCAGCGTGCGGCCGTCCTCGGACACCTCCGGCAGCGCCTCGGCCACGGCCGGCACGAGGTTCAGCTCGTGATCGTAGCGGTACAGGCTGTCGTACAGCATGTCGACCAACACGCCGGAGATCTGATCGAACGCGATGTGTGGGTCGAGCATGCGCACGCGCGCCTCTTCCCACAGCATCAGCGTGCCCCCTCGGCGAGGCGTCTCCGCGTCCGCCCCGAGGTAGCGAGGCCCGTCCGGCAGGTCCGGGCAAGCCGCACACAGCAGCAGGCTAACGGCGAGGATCCAGCGCATCGCGCAGCCCCTCGCCGAGTAGGTTGAAGCCGAACACCGTCATCGTGATCAACACCGCGGGCACCACCAACAGGTGCGGCGCGTGCGACATGAACTCGCGGCCGTCGTGCAGCATCGAGCCCCAGCTCGCCTGCGGTGGCTGCACGCCCAGGCCGAGGAAGCTCATGGCCGACTCGACGATAATCATGTCCGCCACCATGCCTGTGCCGAGCACGATCGCAGGGCCAATCACGTTGGGCAGCACGTGGCGCAGCAAGATGCGCGGGTGCTGCGCACCGAGCGCACGCGCGGCCGCCACGTACTCCAGCTGGCGCACCTGCTGCACCTTGGCGCGCGTCACGCGCGCGAGCGCGGGCCACGAGAAGAAGCCGAGCAACAGATAGAGCGTCGCGAGCCCGGTCTTGGCGAGCGCGCGGTTGATCGCGATCGCCAGCAGCAAGAAGGGCAGCGAGAGCAGCACGTCCACCGTGCGCATCGCCAGCGTATCGATCCAGCCGCCGAAGTACCCGGACACGATTCCCACCAGCAGGCCCAAGACCAGCGCGATCGCGGTCGCGGTCAGGGCCACCTCGAGCGACACCCGCCCTCCATGCAGCAGGCGCGACAGCTCGTCGCGGCCCATGCCGTCCGCACCGAGCAGGAATTCTCCCCCTGGTGCCGCGGGGATACCCAGCTTGCTCAGCCCGCTCGCGAACTGCTCGTTGGGAGCACGAGGTGCGAGATGTGGCCCCAAGAAAGCGAGCACAATTACGCTCGTCACCAGAACTAGGCCCACGACGGCGCCGCGATTCGTGCGAAAACTACGAAACCAGCGGCTATCCCGCACGCGACCACTCCTGCTCTGAGCAGCTGTTCTCTACGCAGTACCAGGTAGCGGTGAGCCAGCCAGCTTTTCTTGCTTGACCTAGCGCGCGCAATTCTCCACTTTGTCCTACATGTAGACGGCCGTCGGGGCTGGCGCATGTAGGCGCCCGGCTTACGGCAACGTCGAATTTCTCGTGAGAGCGGGGGCCTCCGAGAAAGTTGACGCGAGGGTGAAAGTGGATC
Source organism: Polyangiales bacterium (assembly GCA_036277895.1). GTDB lineage: Bacteria > Myxococcota_A > Polyangia > Polyangiales > DASUME01 > DASUME01. Next base: position 971 of record DASUME010000482.1, on the reverse strand, counting down.
GGTTTCTATTGAATGGAATCCATTCGTGCTTGCACGATCACGTTTCTTCTCGGATGATTCCACTCAAGCGATTCGCATGAATAAAGGCGGGGCGAGCGTGAGCATCACGGAACAGCGCGAAGCGGTCTACGGCGCGATTGAGGAAGCCCATCCCACCGGGATGAGCGTCCAGCAGATCGTCGCTGCGGTGGCTTCCATGGGTGAAAAGCTCACCGAGGCGACGTTTCGCAAGTACGTGCAGCTCGGGCTGCTGCCGCGCAGCGTGCGCGTGGGTCGCAAGGGCAAGCACCAGGGATCGCAGGGCCTGTATCCGGCCAGCGTCGTTCGTCAGCTCCAGCAGATCCGCGGGTTGATGACGCAGGGCTACACGATCGAGCAGATTCAGACCCGCTTCCTCTCCGTGGGAGGCGAGATCGACTCGCTCAGCAAAGAGCTGCACCGGCTGCTTCAGCAGCTGGAGCGTTCGCAAGGGGCTGACTCGCTGGTCCGCCGCGAGATCGACGAAGCGCACCGCCTGGCGGCGTCGCTGGTCGACAAGCTGCGCGACGTAGAGCGACGCGTGACCATGCAAGCGCGCCTGGATCGCGCTGCGGTCTAAGTACTTCCGGCGAGGCTTGGGGGCCTCGCCTCACGAATTCTCTTCAGACGTTGACCAGGAATTAGGGAGGCACACGATGAGTGAGCAGGGGGCAGTCGGCGCAGCTTCGTGGGGGCTTGAAGCCGCCGATGACACGGTCGAGGTGAAGGGCTCATTGGCGATCGCCTTGATGCCGCTCGACGACGCGGATCGTGACCTCGACGGGGACGACGACATCGACGGGCGTGGCAAGCGTAGGCGCCGCTCACGCGCCCGCGCGCGCACCATCTCGATCCGCCGGCTGAGCAAGACCGAGCTCAATCTGGGTCGCATGATGTACCCGGAGGAGCAGTACTGGCGCCCGGAATCGCGCGGCGAATGCGCGGACATGGAG
>DASUME010000481.1:0-13439 GCA_036277895.1 Polyangiales bacterium | reverse complement strand
CTGCCGCCCTCGATCACGATCGCGGCGGCGAACCAGTGGGGCTTGCGCATCAGCAGCTCCCAGGCGCCGTAGTCGCCGACCACGTAGATGCGCGTGAGGTCGAGCGGGTAGCGCTTCATGAACAGCTCGAGTAGCTCGATCACCAGCTGCATTGGCTCGGTGAGCTTGGCCTCGTCGAAGGTGTAGCTGCCCTTCGTCGGGTCGGCCGCTACCCAGGCGCCCCTGGGGAGCTGCGGTGCGAGCACGAAGCATGGGTGCTGGAGCTGGTTCTCCACCCAGCGCGTCACCCGGTAGTCGACGTGCTGCTCGTTGTCGTAGCCGCGCTGGCTGCCCAGGTAGAGCACGAGCGGGAGGCGGTGCTCGGGGCTCGCGTCGGGCGGCACATAGAAGCGGTACATCAGCGCGCCGGACGGATCCGCGAAGCGCGCGCCGCGCAGCCCGCGGTACGTGTCCTCCGGCTCGCGACACGCGCACAACAAGCAGAACGCGATCAGCCCCCAACGCCACATGCCCCAACCCGTGATCCGAGTTGCGGCATTGGGCAAGCAGGTGCGACACGGGCGCACCGTGGCCCGGTGCTGTGACTCACCGATTGGTTCGTCCGCGGACGTGACGCTCTGCACCGGCGCGATGATCGCACGCATGAGGGTCGCACCCATACTCGTGCTCGCGTTCGTGGGCGTGGCGCAAGCGCAAACGCGTGCGCCCGCGGCGCCGGCCGCACCGGGACGGCCGGGCACGATCGACCTGAACCGCAACACGGCCTGGCGAGATCTGGAGCGCACCTGGAACGAGCTGCGCGCCTCTCCGGCGGCGAGCGACTTCGCGCGCGGCGCCTCGCGCGTGTGCGTGAAGGCGTTCGAGTGGCGCGACGGCGAGCCGCGACGCACCGGCCTGATGAACCAGAGCTGCCAGGGCGCCCTCAACGCGACCGTCAGCCAGCACGAGGTCGCGGACCAGAGCGTGCAGACCTGGCAGCGCGGCTTCGTGCCCGGTAGCGAACACGGCTCGCTGGACTGCCTCGCGCTGGAGCAGCTGGCGCCGATGGCGGGAGACCTGATCAAGGACGCGGCGCTCATGCAGCGCTTCCAGGACGCCCACCAACGTTGCGGCAGCCAGCAGCGCGAAGCGCAGCGCGGCCGCGAGGCCCTCGGTCTGCCGCTTTGCGAGCGCATCGGCGCGCTCTCCTCCTTGCTGGAGGATCAGGGCAAGCTCGACTGGGGTGCACGCCAGCTCGCGCAGGCCGATGACGAAGACGCGCTGCAGTCGCGCTGGGCCCGCCTCGCCGGCCGCCAGGCGCGCTTCCCGCACGTGGTGGCCTACCACCTCAGCGAGGCGCGCATCGAGCTCGCCACCTTCGCCGAGCACGCGGCGCGCGCGCCCGCAGTGGCGGACGCAGACGAGGTGCGCGAGGCGTTCCAGTGCCTGGGCGAGTTCCGCGCCGCCCACCAGCGCCTGCGCGACTTCGAGCGTCGCCTGCAGGAGCAACACGGTGCCTGGATGCCCGCGCAGGAAGGCGTCTGCTGCAAGCAGTGCAGTCGCGGCAAAGCTTGCGGAGACACCTGCATCGCGCGGGACAAGATCTGCCGGCACGAGCCCGGCTGCGCGTGTGATGGTTGAGGCGCATACTGCTCGGCCATGAACGTCGATGAGCTCTGGGCCGACATCGAGGCGGTGCGCGCGCAGAGCCCGCTGGTGCACTCGATCACCAACCTGGTCGCCACCCATTTCACCGCCAACGTGCTGCTCGCGGTCGGCGCGTCGCCGGTGATGGCGCACGCGCACGAAGAGGTGCGCGACATGGCGTCGATCGCGCAGGCGCTGGTGCTCAACATCGGTACGCTCGACCCGTACCAGGTCGAGGCGATGCGGCTCGCGCTCGCGCGTGCGTCCGAGCGCGGCATCCCCACCGTGCTCGATCCGGTCGGCGCGGGCGCCACGCCGTACCGCAACCAGACCGTGGAGGCGCTGCTGAGCGTGGCGGCGCCCACGGTGATCCGCGGCAACGGCTCCGAGATCATGAGCGTGGCCGGCCTCGCGATGACCACCCGCGGGGTCGACAGCAACGCGGGTGCGGACGACGCGCTGCACTCGGCACAGGCGCTGGTGCGACGCACGGGCGGCACCGTGTGCGTCAGCGGCCAGGTCGATCACGTGCTGGGCGCGGACAAGCGCTGGCTGCGGCTCGAGAACGGTCACGTCTGGATGACGCGCATCACCGCGGTCGGTTGCTCGGCGAGCGCGCTCGTGGGTGCGTTCTGTGCGGTGCAGAAGGACGCCGTGCGCGCGACCACGTCGGCGATGGCGCTGCTCGGCGTGGCGGGCGAGATCGCGGCGGAGAAGGCGGCCGGCGTGGGCAGCATGCAGGCGCTGCTGCTCGATCAGCTGCAGACGCTCGAGCACCACACGTTCGCCGAGCGGCTCGCGCTCGAGACCGGCCGCTGGTGAACCTGGCGCTCTACCTGGTGACGGACCGCGCGCTCTGCCGCGGGCGCACGCTGTCGCAGCTGGTCGAGGCGGCGGTGCGCGGCGGCGTGACCGCGGTGCAGCTGCGCGAGAAGGCGCTCGACACGCGCGCGTTCCTGGCCGAGGCGCGCGCGCTCAAGCTGCTCCTGAAGCCGCTCGGCATCCCGCTCGTGATCAACGACCGCGTCGACGTCGCGCTCGCCTGCGAGGCCGACGGCGTGCACCTGGGGCAGGGCGACATGCCGATCGAAGACGCGCGCCGCCTGCTGCCGGCGCACGTGTTCCTGGGCCTGTCGGTCGAGACGATGGCGCACGTGCACGCCAGCGCCTCCCTCCCGGTCGATTACCTCGGCGTGAGCCCCATCTTCGCGACCCCGACCAAGACCGACACCGCGCGGCCGTGGGGGCTGGACGGACTGCGGGAGGTACGCGCCCATACCAAGCTGCCGCTGGTCGCGATCGGAGGCATCCACGAAGGGAACGCCCGCGCGCTCCGCGAGGCCGGCGCCGACGGCCTGGCCGTGGTCAGCGCCATCTGCGCCGCCGAGGATCCCGAGCGGGCCGCCGCGGCCTTGCGCACGCCCTGAGCGATCCTTACTGGTGCTGCTTCGTTCAGCCCAGGAGGTTTACGCATGACCATGCAAGCGGTCGGCGTGGCAACCGCTCCGGCGGGGTCCCGTCGTCATCAACGTGTGCGCACCGAGCTGCTCGCCCTGCACCGCGCCCTGATCGCGGAAGAGCGTCGCGACTACGAGTTGCTGCATGGACGCGTGGGCGCCGGCGGCTTCCTGCAGGCGCTCGTGAACGAGCCCGAGCTGCAGTGGCTCGCGCCGTACACGTCCGTGCTCACCGAGCTGGATCAGGACGAGCTGCCGGAGAACTGGGACACGCTGCGCGGCCAGCTGCGCCAGCTGCTGCGCCTCGAGTCCCGCTACGGCGAGCTCTTCGACCGCAGCCCTGACGTCTCCTACGCCCACGCCGCCACGCTGTTCGCCCTGCGCGGCTGACGGTTCAGGCCGTGCCGTAGCGCAGCTTCGAGCGCTCGCGGGCCTTCTCGGCCTCCACGTCGCGGTCCTTGGGGGGCGCGTTGGTGGACAGCGTGCCGAGCAGGTTGCGGGCGGCGTTGGTGACTTCTTCGACGGCCTGTGCGAAGGCGGCTTCGTTGGCCTGCGAGGGCTTGCTGAAGCCGCTCAGCTTGCGCACGAACTGCAGCGATGCGGCGCGGATCTCGTCCTCGCTCGCCGGCGGCTCGAAGTTGAACAGCGTCTTGATGCTCCGGCACATCGTTCACTCCCCCGCGCTGCGCGCCTTCTCCACGGTCTCGTCGACCTTGTCGTTGGCGGAGTTGAGCGCGTCCTTCACCTTGTCGCGCGCGCGCGCGAGCCCGTCCTTGGCGTCCTCGAGGCCCTCCTGCGCGCGCTCCTTCAGCTCGGGCATCTTCTCGTCGAGGCGCTCGGCGCCCTCCTTGACGGTGTCCTTCACCTTCACGGCGCCGGCCTTCACCGTCTCGGCGGCGTTCTTCACGTCGCCCTTCAGCTCTTCCTTGGCGAGCTCGGCCTGCCGTACCTTCTCTTTGTCGCAGCCCGCGCTCGCCTCCGCCAGACACAACACCGCCACCAACAGCGCGAAGCTCGGTCTCATGGCAAGCCCTCCTACCCGATTAGCCTGGCAAACCTAAGCTGCCTGCGCACACCGGTGAAGAAATTCGGCTCCGTGCCCGCCCGACCTGGGAGAACAGCGTGCGATATCTGTGTGTTTCCCGAGCCAAGACCCGCACCAAATGAAGACGCTCGCACAGTGGCTCGGCTTTGGCGCCGCGATCGGGGTCGCGGCGGGCTGCGCGTCGGCGTTGTTCCTGTGGCTGCTCGAGCGGGTGACGAGCCATCGCGAGGCGCACTCGCAGCTGATCCTCGCGCTGCCGCTCGCGGGGCTCGCGATCGGCTGGATCTACCAGCGCTACGGCGAGCCGATCCGCGGCGGCAACAACCTGGTGATCGACACCATCCACGACCAGGGCCCGCAGCTGCCGCTGCGCATGGCGCCGATGGTCTTGATCGGCACCGTGCTGACGCACCTGTTCGGCGGCAGCGCCGGGCGCGAAGGCACCGCGGTGCAGATGGGGGCGAGCCTCTCGGATGCGCTGGCGTTTCGCTTCCCGCAGGCGCGGCACGCGCTGATCGCTGCGGGTGTGTCGGGGGGCTTTGGCTCCGTGTTTGGCACTCCGATCGCGGGCGCCCTCTTCGGCCTCGAGTTCGTGACGCTCGGTCGCATCGACTACCGCGCGCTCGTGCCGTGCACCGTCGCGGCCGTGGTCGGCGACCTGACCACGCGCGCCTGGGGGGTCGCGCACACGCACTATCCGTCGCCGGGCTTGCTGCCGCTCGATCTTTGGTTGCTCGGCAAGTGGGCGCTGTTCGCGATCGCGGTGGCGCTGGTGAGCGTGCTGTTCATCGAGCTGACGCACGCGCTCAAGGCGCTCGGCGAACGCCAGCTGCCGAACCTGCCCGCGCGCATGTTCGTGGGCGGCGCGCTGGTGGTGCTGCTCTGGGTGGCGCTCGGCACGAGCGACTACCTCGGGCTCGGCGTGCCGATGATCGTGCGGGCCTTCGAGGGCGACGTGCCGAGCTACGCGTTCCTCGCCAAGCTGGTGTTCACCGCGATCACGCTCGGCGCGGGCTTTCTGGGAGGCGAGGTGACGCCGCTGTTCTTCATCGGGGCCACGCTCGGCGCGACGCTCGCGCCGTGGCTCGCGTTGCCCCAAGACCTCGCTGCGGGCGTGGGCATGGCGGCCGTGTTCGCGACTGCGGCCAAGACGCCGCTTGCGCTGTCCGTGATGGCGGTCGAGCTGCTCGGCGGAAACCTGTTCCCGCACGTCGCCATCGTGTGCGTGCTCGCGTACGTGCTCAGCGGGCAGCGCAGCATCTACCCGGCGCAGCTACGCGGCGTCACTTCGCGATGATCTTGCAGCTGGTCGGGAAGTCCGCGGGCAAGCCAGCGGCGTAGGGCTCCGGCTCGACGCCGAACGGATGCGCCTTGAGGAAGTCCCACTGTGCGTTCTTCACGGGGGTGGGGCTGGCGCAGTGCCTTCCGCCGTGGTCGCACACCACCATGAAGCCGCCCTTGGCGACGATGTCCTTCGACATCGTGGCGGTGGTGCTGGCAAAGTCGATCACCACCACGTCGACGCCTGCCGCGCCGTGGGTCGCGATCACCTTCGGGATGTGGTTCGCGTCCTCCAGCTTGTACGGGAAGACGGTGCCGCCCGAGTTCGGCATCGCACCCGCGAGGTAGCTCGAGCGCGCGTAGACCATCGCCGACGCCTGCAGGCCGCCCGCGCTGCAGCCCGCGGTGTACACGCGCCGTGGATCGACGTCCTGCTGCTCGATCGCGCAAGCGAGGATCTGATCGGCCATCTCGAAGTCGCCCGTGTACCAGACGTTGTTGCCGGTGTTCTGGCCCTTGCTCGTGGTGGTCGTGAACGAGGCGATCACGCCGCCCTCGTCGAGGATCTCCTGGTTGCCCTTGGCGAGGCCGCCGGTCGCCTCGCGCGAGTTGCTGCCGGTGCCGTGCCAGTAGAACATGATCGGCCCCTTCTTGCCGGCCTTCTTCGCGCCGACCCAGAGCTGCACCTGCTGGCCGTTGACGGTGATGTTGCCGGTCTTGATCTCCGGGCAGGTCGCGGGCTTGGCGGGAATCTTCGGGTCCGCACCGCTGGTGCTCGGCGGCTCGACCGCGCCGGCGTCGCTGGGCTTCGGGTCGTCCTTGGCTGCATCGGCCGCGGGCTTCGCCGCATCGACGGCCGCATCACGCTTGCCCGCGTCGCGCTTGCCCGCATCGCGCGGCGGAGCCACCTCGCCGCTCGAGGCACACTCGCAGACGAGCTCGCCCGCCTCGCACGCGTACGCGCCGCCGCGCTCGTCGTCGCAGTCGCAGCCCTCGCCCTCTTCCTCGCACCCGTTCGCGCTCGGCGAGCGAGCGCCTTGCTTCGTGGATTCGTCGGAGCCGCAGCTCACAAGCCACAGCGCGCTCAGCACCAGCGTACGCGTCATCCTCATCGCGCCGTCATAGACGAGCGCGGCCGTCAAAAGCTAGAGCGTTGGCGAGAAAAGTTAATGATGTCAGGTGTTTGTGCGCTGGCGCTGCGGTTCTACAGCAGCGATGTGCCCGACCGCGAGCTGGCGTACGAGGCGAGCACACTTTGCCGCCGCCACGGTGTTTGTCGCTTCGTCACCGCGTGAGCTTCGCGCGCAAAGCATCGCGCCACTTTGTCGCTGCGCGTGCGCGCCGCCGGCGACGGACGCCAAGGATTTCGCGAGTGGTCCGACCTCTGCAAAGCGTGCGTGCATGACGAGAACGGCGAGGCGGCTGCGGCGCCGAGGCATGACGTTGATCGAGATCATGATCGTGGTCGTGATCATGGCGCTGGTCGCGACCGGCGTGGGCATGGCGGTGATGCCCGCGTTCACGCGTTCGCAGGTGAAGGTGACGCTGACCGCCGTGCAGAACGTGCGCAGCGCCGCAATCGCCTACCACGTGGCGGGGCATCCCGAGTGCCCCACGGTCGAAGCGCTGCGCGAGGAGCGCATGCTCGATCGCCAAACCGCCAGCACGGACGCCTGGAGTCATGGCTTCGTGATCGACTGTGCAAACGACGACGTCGTGGTGCGCTCCGCCGGCCCAGACGGAATCCACGGCACCGACGACGACATCCCGGACCACTCCTAGCCGCGAGCTATCACGCTGAGCGGTAGCGTGTATTGGTGGCTATGTTCGGTTTCTCGCATGTTTGAGCGAGCTGACGAAAGGGGAGTCCGGGGAAATGCGTAAGGTGGAGATGCGTTCGTTGTGGGCGGCGGCGAAGGCGGATGACGTGGCGGAGATCGAGCGGCTGCTGAGCGAGGGCGCGCCGATCGATGAGCGTGACGAGCGTGGCTACTCGCCGTTGATGGCGGCGGTGTACGCCGGCAACGAGCGGGCGTTCGACGTCTTGATCGGCCGAGGCGCGAACCCCAACAGCCGCGACCGGGCGGGCAACACCGTGCTGATGGGGGCTGCGTTCAACGGGCACGCGACGATGGTGACCACGCTGCTCGCACTCGGCGCCGACCCGTGCGCGCGCAACCGTGGGGGCCTCGATGCGCGCGGCTTTGCGATCTTGTTCGGGCGCGCCGACGTCGTGACGCTGCTCGCGGACCTCTCGCCGCGCGGCAAGTGCGCCCAGTGCTGACGATGTAACGCCCACGAAGCGGCGGCCGGCCGGCGTCGGGTCTAAACCACACCATGCATACAGTCATGGTGATCGGTGGCGGCCTGCTGCTGCTCGGCGTGTTCCTTGGGCTCGGGCGCGCGCTGGGTGTGCCGCTGCCGCAGGCGGCGCTGTACTTCGTGTTCGCCTGGTTGGTCGCGGCGGGCGTCAACATGTACATCGGCGTCGCCCGGGCCGGTTACTCGGTCGCGGACGAGGCGCCGATGTTCTTGATCGTGTTCGGCGTACCGGCCGCGATCGCGTTCCTGCTGCGCTGGCGGCTCGCCTAGCCCAGCCGCGAGAATGTTGCTTCGTTGTCGCGCTGTGCGTTCGCTCGCCCAGTACCGTCCGGCTCGCCGCGGCGCCCCGTTCTTCTGCGCGCGGCCGGAGCAGCTTCATGAGCAATCGGTTCAGGTCGTCGGCGATCGCGCTGGCGTTGAGTTTGTTCGCCAGCGCGTGTTCGGATGCCTCGCAGGCGAGTGAGGACGGCTGGGAGTGGTCGGGTCCGGTCGGCAGCCTGGGGCTGCAGCTGCAGCTCGCGCCCGACGTCGTGCTGAGCTCGATCGAGTACGAGATCACCGGCCAGGGCTTCACCAAGACCGGCAGCATCCCGGTCCCCGGCACCGGCACCACGTTCGTGGCCACGATCGCCGAGATCCCGGTCGGCACCGGCCACGTGATCAAGCTGCGCTCGCTCGCGGCCGGAGACGCCGGCCTCGCGTGCGCCGGCCAGGCGACCTTCAGCGTCGTCGCCAGCTCCACCACGCAGGTCCAGGTCGTGCTGTCCTGTGACGGCGTCGATGTCGGCGGCTCGGCCGCGATCAACGGCTCGTTCAACATCTGCCCGTCGGTGACGGCGACCACGCTCTCGCCCACCGTGCAGGCGATCGGCGGCTCGATCGCGGTCTCGCTCAGCGCGCGCGACGTCGACCAGGCGCCGCAGGCGCTCAGCTACAGCTGGGCCACGAACACCGGCACGCTCAGCAACGCGACCACCTCCGCGCCGAGCTTGCTCTGCACGCAGGCGGGCCCGGTCGCGCTCACCTACACGCTCCGCGACGGCGCGTGCGTGAAGACCGGCACGCTCAACGCCACCTGCGGCGGCGGCGCGGTCGACGCCGGCGCTCCGGTCGACAGCGGTGTCGACAGCGGGACCCCGATCGACAGCGGCGTGGACGCAGGTCCCGGCAACCCCGCGAACATCGTGATCAACGAGGTCGAGTCCTCGGGCGGCGCGGTGGTCGACTACATCGAGCTCTACAACAAGGGCGCGCAGGAGGTCGACGTCAGCGGCTGGATCCTCAAGGACAACGACGACACCCACAGCCTCGCGCTGCCCGCGAACACCAAGATCGCAGCCGGCGGCTACCTGGTCGTCGACACCGATCCGCCCTTCGGCCTCGGCGGCGCCGACTCCGCGCGCCTCTACGTGGGCACTACGTTGCTCGACAGCTTCAGCTGGCCCTCGCACGCGTCCGGCACCTACGGCCGCTGCCCCAACGGACTCGGCGCGTTCGCCGATGGCCTGCCCACGCGCGGCAGCGCGAACGCCTGCGACAGCACCCCGGACGCGGGCACGCCGGACGCTGGCTCGGAGCTCGCGTGGCCCGGCAGCGCCAACGTCACCGAGGTCGACGTCGCGAACACCTGGCCCGAGAACCTGAGCGGACTCGCGTACCAGGCTGGCAGCCCGAACGTGATCTGGGGCGTGCTCAACAACCCGTCCAAGCTGTTCAAGCTGATCGCCAGCGGCTCGCTGTGGGTCAACAGTCCGGGCGAGTGGAGCGCGGGCAAGACGCTCGTGTACCCCAGCGGCAGCGGCGTTCCGGACAGCGAGGGCATCACGATCGGCGCGGACGGCTCGCTCTACGTCTCCACCGAGCGCGACAACTCGGTCGGCGCGAGCAAGCTGAGCGTGCTGCAGTTCGTCGACGCGGCGGGAACCACGCTGACCGCGACGCGCGAGTGGAACCTCACCGCGGACCTGCCCGCGGTGGGCCCCCACCTCGGCCTGGAGGCGATCGCGTTCATCCCGGACAGCGAGCTGGTCGGCTTCAAGGAAGACAGCGGCTCCCCCTACAACCAGGCCCGCTACGCGCAGAACGGCGGCGGCGTGTTCGCGGTCGGCGTCGAGGGCGGCGGCGCGATCTACCTCTACGCGCTCGACCACAGCGCGGCGAGCGGCTTCACCAAGCTGGCCACCATCCCGAGCGGCTTCGGCGGCGTGATGGAGCTCGCGTACGACCCGGAGACCAACTACCTCTGGGCCTGGGCGGACAACGACTACGGCAACAAGGCCGCGCTGTTCGAGCTCGAGCCGAGCATGGTCTCCACCTCGTACGGCAAGTTCGTGAAGCGCAAGGTGCTCAACCGTCCGGCCGGCCCGACCGGGTTGCCGCTGGCGGGCAACAACGAGGGCTTCACCTTCGCGCCGGACTCGCAGTGCACGGGCGGCTTCCGCGCCGTGTTCTGGGCCGACGACAGCAACACCAACAGCCACGCGCTCCGCCAGGGCGCGCTGACCTGCGGCAAGAGCTACTGAGCGCCCGTCGTAGCCGCAGCAAAAGCCGCGTCACCAGAAGTTCGCAATCGCGTGAAGCCCGCGTGACGTCCTACCCCTAAGCCCAGCGCCGGGAAGGTAGGAAGCGCATGAAGCATCGGAAGACTCTGGCGACCCTCGGGGTGGGGGCGCTGGTGGCTGTGGGCACGCTCGCGACCGCGAAGAACGAAGCGCAGGGCTTCTTCTTCGAGCCAGCCACGCACTTCGCTCTGATCGGCGACACGCCGTACGCCGAGTACCAGATCGGGCAGGTCGACGAGATGTTGCGCGAGATCAACGCCTCGCGCTCCGAGTTCACCGTGCACGTGGGCGACATCAAGTCCGGCAGCACGCTGTGCAGCGATGAGCTGATCCAGCAGCGCTACGACCAGCTGCAGCAGCTGCGCTCGCTGGTCTACACGCCGGGCGACAACGAATGGACCGACTGCCACCGCAAGGCGGCGGGTCTGTACGAGCCGCTGGAGCGCTTGAGCCACCTGCGCGAGCTGTTCTTCGCGCGGCCCACGTTCACCACCGGCCAGCGTCCATTCCGCGTCTATCCGCAGAGCCTCGACAAGGGCTACGAGCCGTTCGTGGAGAACGTGCTGTTCGTGCGCAGCAACGTGGTGATCTCCACGCTGCACGTGGTGGGCAGCAACAACAACCTCGCGCTCTGGGACGGCATCGGCGAGACGGCCGCTGCGCCGCGCCAGGACCGCCTCGACGAGGTGGCCGCGCGCGAGGCCGCCACGCTGGCGTGGATCGATCGCACCTTCGACGCCGCCGAGAAGATCGGCGCCGCGGGCGTGCTGATCGCGATGCAGGCGGACCCGGCGATCGAGGCCGAGGTCGGCAGCGCGCTTCGCAAGGGCTTCGACAACATCCTGGCCAAGCTCGCGGAGCGCAGCATCGCGTTCAATCGCCCGGTCGTGCTCGCCCACGGTGACTCGCACTACTTCCGCGTCGACAAGCCGCTGGTGGCGCCCACGCAGGACGACAGCGTGAAGGACGCACCCCGCCGGCTCGAGGACTTCACGCGCGTCGAGACCTTCGGCGACGGGGAGGTGCACTGGGTCGAGGTCGTGATCGACCCGAAGACGCCCGAGGTATTCCGCTTTACCGCGCGCATCGTCGAGTCTAACAAGTACGGTCGTTGAAGCTCGGTGTCGTAAGTCGGTTGGCGAGCGTGCTGCTGTGGGGCGGCATGCTCGCTTGCGCGCGCTCGGAGCTATCGCCGGAGCTCGCGAAGCAAGGCGTGACCACGTACGCGAACCTCGCGCAGGCCGGCTACGAGGATGCGCTCGCGGCGGCGGTGCAGCTGCGGGATGCCGTAGACGCGCTGGTCGCAGCGCCGAGCGCGGAGACGCTGCAGGCGGCGCGCGCGGCCTGGCGTGCGGCGCGCGTGCCGTACCTGCAGACGGAGACCTACCGCTTCTACGAGGGCCCGATCGATCGCGTGGAGCTGCTGGTGAACACGTGGCCGATCGACGAGAGCTACGTCGAGGCGCTGCTCGTCGGGCAGCAACCGCTGGACGCGGCCTTGCTGGTGTCCCTCAACGCCAAGGCCGGCGAGACCAGCATCAGCACGGGCTACCACGTGATCGAGTTCCTGCTCTGGGGGCGCGATACCAGTGCCGATGGACCCGGTGCGCGCGCGGCCGACTTCACGGAGCGAGAGCGCACCTACTTGCAGCTCGCGACGCAGCTCCTGATCGACCACCTGACGCAGGTCGTACATGCCTGGCGAGGCAGCTATCGTGCAGAGCTGCTGGCGCTGCCGCCGAAGCAGGCGCTCACGCTCGCGCTGCGCGGCATGGGCACGTTCAGCGGTCCGGAGCTGTCCGGCGAGCGCCTGACGGTGCCGTACGAGACGCGCGACCAAGAGAACGAGCAGTCTTGCTTCAGCGACACCACGGATCAGGACGTGAAGCTCGACGCGCGCGGCGTGCAGAACGTCTGCCTCGGTCGCTACAACGATCGGCAGGGCGTGGGCATCTGCGCGCTGGTGAGCGCGCTCGACGCGAAGCTGGGCAAGCAGCTCGAGAGCGAGATCGCGGCCAGCGTGCACGCGGCCGAAGGCATTCCGGCGCCGTTCGATCAGGCGCTGATCGGCGCTGACGATGCGCCTGGCCGCGCGGCGATCAAGCGAACGATCACGGCGCTGCAAGCGCAGACCGAGAGCATCACCCGCGCCGTGGCGCTCGCGAGCGGGCCATGAAGCGCGCCTGGATCGCCTTGCTGGTCGCCTGCGACGTGACGCATGCCGCGGCGCCGCCGCTGGAGATCGACGACCGCACCCAGCACGCGTTCAGCCAGCCGGTGCCCGGCCTGAGCGAGCGTGAGCGCGCGCAGTTCTTCGTGGGCAACTCGTACTTCAACCAGAACTGGGTCGGCGCGCCCGGCTCGGTGGAGACGCGCGACGGGCTCGGTCCGCTGTTCAACGCGCGCTCCTGCTCGGGTTGCCACTTCAAGGATGGACGCGGCCGTGCTCCGGAGCCGGGAGAGCCGATGCGCAGCATGCTGGTGCGCATCAGCCTGCCGGGGCAGCTGGCCGATCCGCAGTACGGCGATCAGCTGCAGGGCGAGGCGGTGGAGGGCGCGCGCAAAGAAGCGGACGTGCTCGTGGAGTATCGCGAGCTGCCCGGACGCTTCGCCGACGGCGAGGTGTACTCGCTTCGTGAGCCGCTGCTGAAGTTCGCTGCGCTGGGCTACGGACCGCTCGCGGACGGTCTGCAGACCTCGGCGCGCGTGGCGCCGGCGCTGATCGGACTCGGGCTGCTGGAGGCGGTGCCGGACGCCGCGCTGCTCGCGCTCGCCGACCCGCAGGACCGCAACCGCGACGGGATCTCGGGGCGGCCCAATCGCGTGGCAGGCGCCCTCGGTCGCTTCGGATGGAAGGGCGAGCAGCCGAGCGTGCTGGCGCAGACCGCGGGCGCGTTCCTCGGCGACCTCGGCCTCACCTCGCGCCTGCACACGAGCGAGAACCATGCCGGCATCGAGCTGCCGAGCGGCGGCGCACCGGAGCTCAGCGATCAGGTGCTCGACAGCGTGGTGCTGTACGCGCGCACGCTCGCCGTGCCGAAGCGCCGGGCCACCAACGCGCGCGGCGAAGCGCTGTTCGAGAGTGCGGGCTGCGCGGCGTGCCACGTGCCCACGCTGACTAGCCGAAGGGACGCGCAGCCGGAGGTG